>NZ_JBEXKC010000068.1:0-44971 GCF_040609475.1 Streptomyces sp. NPDC004667
GGGGGCGCCCCCTGATCGGGCACCGGTGCCGGCCGCCCATTTCAGGGGGGCCGCCACCCCGAGGGGGTGGCGCCCACCGTCATGTGCGGGCCCGGCAACCGCCCCTCAGGGCCTGCGGGCGGAGGTGACGCGGTAGACGTCGTAGACGCCCTCGACGCCCCGTACGGCCTTCAGGACGTGGCCCAGGTGCTTCGGGTCGCCCATCTCGAAGGTGAACCGGGAGGTGGCCACCCGGTCCCGGGAGGTCTGCACGGCCGCCGAGAGGATGTTCACGTGCTGGTCCGACAGGACCCGGGTGACGTCCGACAGCAGCCGGGACCGGTCCAGTGCCTCCACCTGGATGGCGACGAGGAAGACGGAGGATTGGGTGGGTGCCCACTCGACCTCCAGCATCCGCTCGGGCTGCTGGGAGAGGGAGTCCACGTTCACGCAGTCGGCGCGGTGAACCGATACGCCACTGCCGCGCGTCACGAAGCCGATGATCGGGTCGCCCGGCACCGGGGTGCAGCAGCGGGCCAGCTTGACCCAGACGTCGTCGACGCCCTTGACCACCACGCCCGGGTCGGCGCTGCCGCGGCGCTTGGTCCGGCCGCGCGCCGGCGGGATGCTCTCCTCGATGTCCTCGTTGGCGGCCTCCTCGCCGCCGAGGGCCTGCACCAGCTTCTGGACGACGCCCTGCGCGGCCACGTGGCCCTCGCCGATCGCCGCGTAGAGCGAGGAGATGTCGGGGTAGCGCATCTCGTGCGCGAGGGTGACGAGGGAGTCGCCGGTCAGGATCCGCTGGATCGGCAGGTTCTGCTTGCGCATGGCCCGCGCGATGGCGTCCTTGCCGTGCTCGATGGCCTCGTCGCGGCGCTCCTTGGAGAACCAGCCGCGGATCTTGTTGCGGGCCCGCGGGGACTTGACGAAGCCGAGCCAGTCGCGGGACGGGCCAGCGCCCTCGGCCTTGGAGGTGAAGACCTCGACCAGGTCGCCGTTGTCGAGGGTCGATTCGAGCGGCACCAGCCGCCCGTTGACCCGCGCCCCTATGGTGCGGTGGCCGACCTCGGTGTGGACCGCGTAGGCGAAGTCCACCGAAGTGGCGCCCGCGGGCAGCGCGATGACGTCGCCCTTGGGGGTGAAGACGAAGACCTCGTTGCGGGAGAGGTCGAAGCGCAGCGAGTCCAGGAACTCGCCCGGGTCCTCCGTCTCCTTCTGCCAGTCGAGCAACTGCCGCAGCCAGGCCATGTCGTTGACGGTGTCCTGGCCGGCGCTGCCCTTGGCGGCCTGCGGGACGTCGGTGCGGACCTTGGAGGCGCCGGCGACGGTCTGCTGCTTGTACTTCCAGTGCGCGGCGATGCCGTACTCGGCTCGGCGGTGCATGTCGAAGGTGCGGATCTGGAGTTCGACGGGCTTGCCGCTGGGTCCGATGACCGTCGTGTGCAGCGACTGGTACATGTTGAACTTGGGCATCGCGATGTAGTCCTTGAACCGGCCGGGGACCGGGTTCCAGCGCGCGTGCACCGTGCCGAGGGCCGCGTAGCAGTCCCGGACGGTGTCCACGAGGACGCGGATGCCCACCAGGTCGTAGATCTCCGCGAAGTCACGGCCGCGGACGATCATCTTCTGGTAGACGCTGTAGTAGTGCTTGGGGCGGCCGGTGACCGTGGCCTTGATCCGGGCGGCTCTGAGGTCGACCATCACCTCGTCGGTGACGACGGCCAGGTACTCGTCGCGCTTGGGGGCGCGCTCGGCCACCAGGCGCACGATCTCGTCGTACATCTTGGGGTAGAGGATCGCGAAGGCGAGGTCCTCCAGCTCCCACTTGATGGTGTTCATGCCCAGCCGGTGCGCCAGCGGGGCGTAGATCTCCAGCGTCTCGCGGGCCTTCTTCTCCTGCTTCTCCCGCTTGAGGTAGCGCATGGTGCGCATGTTGTGCAGGCGGTCGGCGAGCTTGATGACCAGGACCCGGGGGTCCTTGGCCATGGCCACGACCATCTTGCGCACGGTCTCGGCCTGCGCGGCCTCGCCGAACTTGACCCGGTCGAGCTTGGTGACCCCGTCGACCAGCAGGGCCACGGCGTCGCCGAAGTCGCGGCGGAGCTGTTCGAGGCCGTACTCGGTGTCCTCGACGGTGTCGTGCAGCAGACCCGCCATCAGGGTGGCCGGGTCCATCCCGAGCTCGGCGAGGATGGTGGTCACCGCGAGCGGGTGGGTGATGTAGGGGTCGCCGCTCTTGCGCTTCTGGCCGCGGTGCCACCGCTCGGCCACCTGGTACGCCTGCTCGATCTGGCGCAGCGTCGCCGTCTCGATCTTCGGGTCGTTGCTGCGGACTATGCGGAGCAGGGGTTCCAGTACCGGGTTGTACGGGTTCGAACGCTGCACGCCCAGGCGCGCCAGCCGGGCGCGCACGCGGTTGGACGACCCGGCCGGCCTGGCCGGGGCGGGCTTGGCCGGGGCGGGCTTGACCGGCGGGGCCGGCGGGGGCGTGGCCGCGGCCGCCGCGGCCGGGTCGGCCTGCGGGTCGGGCTGCGCGGCGGAGAGTGGCTGGACCTCGTCTGGCAAGAGCGCTCCTCATGAGGATCCGGGGCCCCGGTCAGGTCCGGATAAACCATGGTAGCGAGGGTTCCGCCGGCCCGTTCTCCGTGGTCGTCCCGCGAGACGCGGCCCCGAGGCCTTTTCCAGCCGGGCGGGGGGCCCGGTCCCCCGCCGGGGCGCCGCACACGAAAGCGGCGGGTGCCGGGGAGGACCCGGACACCCGCCGCTCGGCGTACGAAGGAGCTCAGACCAGGATCAGCGCGTCCAGCGGCGCCCCGTCGAGCGCGGGGACGAGCTTGGCGCGCCCCGGCAGGAACGACAGCTCCATCAGGACGGCCACTCCGGCGACCTCGGCCCCGGCCCGCCGGATCAGGTCCAGCGAGGCCTCGGCGGTGCCGCCGGTGGCCAGGACGTCGTCGATGACCATGACCTTGTCACCGGCCGACAGGTCCTCCGCGTGGACCTCGATCTCCGCGGTGCCGTACTCCAGCTCGTAGGACTGCGCGAGCGTGGCGCCCGGCAGCTTCCCGGCCTTGCGTACGGGGATGAACCCGATGCCCGCCCGGACGGCGACCGGGGCGGCGAGGATGAAGCCCCGCGCCTCCAGCCCGACGATCTTCGTCGCGCCGTACCGGCCGGCCAGCTCCACCAGGGCGTCCGTCAGCGCCGCGAAGGCCTGCGGGTCGGCGAGCAGCGGGGTGATGTCCTTGAACACCACGCCCGGCTTCGGGTAGTCCTGGACGTCCTTGATCCGGCTGAGCAGCAGCTCGCGGACCTCGGGGGAACAGGCGTAGGCGGTCACCGGCGACGCCTCCCCTGGCCGCCCTGGGAGACGACCTGCGGGCTGTCCTCGGAACCGGAGCCCTCGTCGCCCTCGGGGCTCTCGCCCTTGGCCACGGCGGCCGCCCGCTTGGCGAGCACCCGCTTCTTCAGGGCCTTCATCGCCGGCTCGCGCTCCTTCAGGTCCACGACCAGCGGGGTCGCGATGAAGATCGAGGAGTACGCGCCGGCGGCGAGGCCGACGAACAGCGACAGCGAGATGTCGTTGAGCATGCCCGCGCCCAGGAAGCCGCCGCCGATGAACAGCAGGGCTCCGACCGGGAGCAGCGCCACGACGGTGGTGTTGATCGAGCGGACCAGGGTGCCGTTGATGCTGCGGTTGGCGACCTCGCTGAAGGTGAAGCGGGTCTGCTTCGTGATGTCCTTCGAGCCCTCCTTGAGACCGTCGAAGACGACGACGGTGTCGTAGAGGGAGTAGCCGAGGATCGTGAGCAGACCGATCACGGTGCCCGGGGTGACCTCGAAGCCGACCAGCGCGTAGACGCCGACGGTGATGGTGAGGTCGTGGATCAGCGCGATCAGCGCCGCGACCGCCATCCGCCATTCGAAGGCGATGGCGAGGTAGATCACCACGAGGACCATGAAGATCGCCAGGCCGGTCCAGGCCTTGTTGGCGATCTGCTCGCCCCAGCTCGGGCCGACCAGGTCGGCGTTGATCTGGTTCTCGGTGACCTTGAGGTCGGCGGCGAGCGCCTTCTTCACCGAGGCGGCGGAATCGGTGTCCAGACCGGAGATCTGGATGCGCAGACCGCCGGTACCGAGCTGCTGGACGGTCGCGTCGTGGCCGGAGGCCTTCTCCGCGTCCGCCGTCGCCTTGGCGACCGAGACCGTCGTCTTCGGGGTGGTGAAGACGGCACCGCCCTTGAACTCGATGCCCATGTTGAGGCCCTGAACGGCCACGGCCACGATCGCCGTGATGGTGATCAGGATGGAAACGCCGTACCAGACGAAGCGCTTGCCGACGAAGTCGTAGCCGACCTCACCGCGGTACAGCTTGGCGCCGAGATCTCCCAGCTTCGACATCTCTCACGCCTCCTTTGCGTCGACGGGGGCGGGGACGGGACCCGTACGGCGGGACCGGCGCAGCGGCGGCTTGGCGCCCAGACGCTCGGGGTCCAGCCCGGACCACGGATGTCCGCTGGAGAAGAACTTGGTGCGCGCCACCAGGGTCATGATCGGCTTGGTGAAGAAGAACACCACGACCACGTCGAGCAGGGTGGTCAGACCCAGCGTGAAGGCGAAGCCCTGGACCTTGCCGACGGTGACGATGAAGAGCACCGCGGCGGCGAGGAAGGACACGAAGTCGGAGACCAGGATGGTGCGCCGGGCGCGGGGCCAGGCACGCTCGACGGCCGGACGCAGGGTGCGGCCCTCGCGGATCTCGTCCCGGATGCGTTCGAAGTAGACGATGAACGAGTCCGCCGTGATGCCGATGGCCACGATCGCGCCGCAGACGGCCGGCAGGTTCAGGGCGAAGCCGATGCCCTTGCCCAGCAGCGACATGATCGTGTAGGTGAGGACGGCGGAGACCATGAGGCTGACGATGGCGATGAAGGCCAGCCCGCGGTAGTAGACCAGCAGGTAGATCACCACGAGGGCGAGGCCGATGGCGCCGGCGATCAGGCCCGCCTTCAGCTGCTCCCCGCCGAGCGCGGCGGTGACCGTGGTGACGCTGTCCTCCTGGAAGGACAGCGGCAGGGCGCCGTACGACAGCATGTTGCCGAGGTCCTGCGCGGACTGCTGGGTGAAGCCGCCCGAGATCTCGGCGTTGCCGCCGGTCAGGGCCTGGCTGACGGACGGGTCGGAGATGACCTCGCCGTCGAGGACGATCGCGAACTGGTTCTGCGGGGCCTGCTTGGTGGCCAGCTCACCGGTGATCTTGGCGAACTTGTCGGCGCCCTTGTCGGTGAACTGCATCGTGACGATCCACTGACCGCGCTGCTGGTCGATGACGCCCTTGGCGTCCTTCACGTCCTGGCCGTTGACCTGGGCCGGGCCGAGGACCCACTTGCCCCAGAGGTTGCCGCGCTTGCCGCAGGCGAGGATCGGGTCCTCGGGCTTGGCGCCCTTGCCGGCGGCGGCGCGCTGGTCCTCCTTGGTGCAGTCCAGCGCGGCGAACTTCGCCTGCAGGTCGGCCACGGCGGGGTCCACGGGCGGGGTGCTCGGGGCAGGGGTCGCGGGCGGGGTCGTGGCCTTGTCGTCTGCCTTCTTCGACTCGCTCGCCGAGGGCGAGGGAGTGGGGGTGCCCGGGGCCTTGAGGGCCTCGCTGAGCACACGGCCCTGGGAAGTGGCGCTGGACGACGGGGTGGCCGGGGCGGAGGGCTTACCGCTGCCTTCGGCCTTGGGGGCGCCGGAACCGCTGGCGGAGGGGGTCGGGGACCCGCTCGGCTTGGTCTCCGGGGCGACGGGGGCGCCGTCGGCGAAGGCGAGCACGGGGCGGAAGTAGAGCTGGGCGGTGGTACCGACCTGCTCGCGCGCCTGCTGCTCGTTGCTCCCCTTGGGGATGTTCACGATGATGTGGTCGCGGCCCTGGGTCTGGACCTCGGCTTCCGAGACGCCGAGACCGTTGACGCGGCGCTCGATGATGCCGACCGCCGTGTTCATGTTGGTCTCGTTGACCGCGTCCGGCTTGCCGGGCTCGCTCTTGGCCTTGAGCGTGATGCTCGTACCGCCCGCGAGGTCGATGCCCAGGCGGGGGGTCGTCTGCTTCGTGAGGAACATCCCCGCGGTGAGCGCCACCATCGCGATCAGGATGATGGCCAGGGCGCGCCCCGGCCTCCCCTGAGCCCCCGTGGGCCGCCGGCCCTTCTTCGGTGCTGCCACCTTGTCGTTTCTCCCTGTCCAACCGTCCCGCGCCGGGTCAGCGCGCGGACGGCCACGAAATGTGTGGTGGGGACCCCTGCCCCCCGCAGAAGTTCACTGCGGGTACCGCGGTGTCGCCGGTCGGACGCCACCGCGGTACCGGCCGGACGTTACTTGGTGCCGGCGTCGCCGTCGGACTTGCCGTCCTTGGGCTCGTCGCCCTTGGCCTGGTCGCCCTTGGCCTCGTCACCCTTGCCCAGGTCGAGCTTGGGGGCCTCGCCCGCGTCGCCGTCCTTCGACAGGTCGGCCTTCGGGGCGTCGGCCTCGGTCAGCGAGGAGGCGTCGTCCGGGACGACCGGCGTGTCGAGGGTCAGGTCCTCGGTGGTGCCGTGGACGATGCGGTTGTACTCCTCGTCCTCCAGCACGGCGCCGATGGAGTTCTTCGCGTAGATGGCGTGGACGCCGGGAGCCACCTCAAGGGTGACGGTGTCGTCACCGATCTCCTTCACCGTGGCGTACATGCCGCCGATGGTGCGGACGCCGGTGCCGGGCGACATTTCGTTGCGCATCTGCGCGGCCGCCTGCTGCTTCTTCTTGGCGGAGCGGGTCATCAGGAACATCGCCCCGATGAGCACGATGAACGGGAGGAGTGTCACGAGATTCACGGGACGGAGATCCTTCGCACGACCGCACGGGAGACGGCCAATTTCTACGGGGGTGGGCACGCCGACCCGAAGGGTCGGCATCGGCGGAGTCTAGGCGAGTCCGCACCGATGGAACAACGCCCAGCATGGCACCGCAGTTCCTGACCGGGGAAACGCCCGCGCCGTCAGGCCCCGAACAAGCCCTGTTGTCCCCTTGGTCCGCCGCCGGCCTGCTGCGGGGGGACAAGCCCCAGGTGAGCCCATGCGGCGGGGGTGGCGACCCGCCCGCGCGGGGTGCGCGCCAGCAGGCCCTCACGGACCAGGAAGGGTTCGGCCACTTCCTCGACGGTCTCCCGCTCCTCGCCGACCGCCACCGCGAGGGTGGACAGGCCGACGGGGCCGCCGCCGAACAGCTTGAGCAGGGCTTCCAGCACCGCCCGGTCCAGCCGGTCCAGCCCGCGCGCGTCCACCTCGTAGACCTGGAGGGCGGTTCCGGCCACCTCGCGGGTGATCACCCCGTCGGCCCGCACCTGGGCGTAGTCGCGGACGCGGCGCAGGAGGCGGTTGGCGATGCGGGGCGTGCCGCGGGAGCGGCCGGCGATCTCCGCGGCGCCGGCGGTGTCGATCTCCACGTCGAGGAGGCGGGCGGAGCGGTGGACGACCCGCTCCAGCTCCTCGGGGGCGTAGAACTCCATGTGGCCGGTGAAGCCGAAACGGTCCCGCAGCGGCGGGGGCAGCAGGCCGGCCCGGGTCGTCGCCCCGACGAGGGTGAAGGGCGGCAGCTCCAGCGGGATGGCGGTCGCCCCGGGGCCCTTGCCGACGATCACGTCGACGCGGAAGTCCTCCATGGCCATGTACAGCATCTCCTCGGCGGGCCGGGACATGCGGTGGATCTCGTCGAGGAAGAGGACCTCGCCCTCCTGGAGGGAGGAGAGGATCGCGGCGAGGTCGCCGGCGTGCTGGATGGCCGGGCCGGAGGTGATCCGGATCGGCGCCCCCATCTCCGCGGCGATGATCATGGAAAGGGTGGTCTTGCCGAGGCCGGGCGCGCCGGAGAGCAGGACGTGGTCGGCGGTGGCGCCGCGCTGCTTCGCCGCCTTGAGGACGAGGTCGAGCTGCTGGCGGACCTTCTCCTGGCCGACGAACTCACCGAGGTCCTTGGGGCGCAGGGCCGCCTCGACGGCGGTGTCCTCGCCGTCGGCGCCGGCCGCGACGAGGCGGTCCGGCTCGGGGGTGTCGGTCTCGTCGTACCCGTTCACGGTGTCAGTCTGCCTTCTCGGTCTTCACGGTCGGTGCGGTGTGCGGGGCCCGGCGGGGCCCGGGACGGCGGGCCCCGGGCGGCGGGCTGCGGTCAGCGGGCGCGGTTGAGGGACTGGAGGGCGGCGCGCAGCAGCTGCGGTACGGGCGCGGAGCCGCCGGCGGCGATGGCCTCCTCGGCCTGCGGGGTCACGGCAGAGACCGCCTCCTCCGCGTCCCGGGCGGCGTAGCCGAGACCGATCAGGGCGGCCTGGAGCTGTTCGGTCCAGGGCGCCGGACCTGTGGCGACGGCCCTCTGGGCGCCCACGAGGCCGCTGGCTCCCAGCGGGGCGCCGAGCTTGTCCTTGAGCTCCAGGAGCAGCTTCTGGGCGCCCTTCTTGCCGATTCCGGGCACCGCCGTCAGGGCCTTCTCGTCGCCCGTGGAGACGGCGAGGCGCAGCGCGTCGGGGCTGTGCACGCCGAGCATGGCCTGGGCCAGCCGGGGCCCGACGCCGCTGGCGGTCTGGAGGAGCTCGAAGACCTGGCGTTCGTCGTCGTCGGCGAAGCCGTAGAGGGTCAGCGAGTCCTCGCGCACGACCAGGGAGGTGGCCAGCCGGGCCGGATCACCGATCCGCAGGCCCGCGATCGTGTTCGGCGCGCACTGCACGGCCATGCCGACCCCGCCGACCTCGATCACGGCGAGGGTGGGGGCGAGTGCGGCGACCTGGCCGCTGACGAAGGCGATCATCGGGTACGGCCTTTCGAGGCGGCGTGCAGCGCGGCCGCCTGCTGGAGTCGGTTCTGGGCGGGGGCCCGCCAGATGTGGCAGATGGCGAGGGCGAGGGCATCGGCGGCATCGGCCGGTTTCGGCGGGGCGGCCAGCCGCAGCAGCCGGGTCACCATGGCTCCGACCTGCGCCTTGTCGGCCCGGCCGGTGCCGGTGACGGCGGCCTTGACCTCGCTGGGGGTGTGCAGGGCGACCGGTATCCCGCGGCGCGCCGCGCAGAGCATGGCGACGGCGCTGGCCTGGGCGGTGCCCATCACGGTGCTGACGTTGTGCTGGCTGAAGACCCGCTCCACGGCGACGACCTCGGGGCGGTACGTGTCGAGCCACTCCTCGATGCCCCGCTCGACGGCGACGAGCCGGTCCCCCAGCTCGGCGTCCGCGGGCGTGCGCACGACACCGACGCCGAGCATGGTCAGCGGCCGCCCGGCGACCCCCTCGACCACCCCGACGCCACACCGCGTCAGGCCCGGGTCAACGCCGAGTACGCGCACCGTACCCCCCTCACTCGATCGCCTGTCCGTGTCCGTGCAGGCTATCCGGCACCACTGACAAAGGACGGGCCGACAGGGTGTGTCCTGTCGGCCCGTCCAAAACAGCAACCATCAATTGAGCAACCCGAACGGCGAGCAACCACATCCGCGAGAGCGGCGGCGGTTCAGCCGCAAGGAGGGGATCAGGCGTCGACCTTCTCCATGACCTCGTCGGAGACGTCGAAGTTGGCGAAGACGTTCTGCACGTCGTCGCTGTCCTCCAGCGCGTCGATCAGCTTGAAGATCTTGCGCGCGCCCTCTTCGTCCAGTTCGACCTGCATGGTCGGGACGAAGCTGGAGTCGGCCGAGTCGTAGTCGATGCCGGCCTCCTGCAGCGCCGTGCGGACCGCGACCATGTCGGTGGCCTCGCTGATGATCTCGAACTGGTCGCCGAGGTCGTTGACCTCCTCGGCACCGGCCTCCAGCACGGTCTCCAGGACGTCGTCCTCGGAGAGCTCGCCCTTGGGCAGGAGAACGACACCCTTGCGGTTGAACAGGTACGAGACCGAGCCCGGGTCCGCCATGGAGCCGCCGTTGCGGGTCATGGCGACGCGGACGTCGGAGGCGGCGCGGTTGCGGTTGTCGGTGAGGCACTCGATGAGCACCGCGACACCGTTCGGGCCGTAGCCTTCGTACATGATCGTCTCGTAGTCGGCGCCGCCGGCCTCGAGGCCGCCGCCGCGCTTGACCGCGGAGTCGATGTTCTTGTTCGGGACCGAGCTCTTCTTGGCCTTCTGAACGGCGTCGTAGAGCGTCGGGTTGCCGTCGATGTCGGCACCGCCCATACGGGCCGCGACCTCGATGTTCTTGATCAGCTTCGCGAAGAGCTTGCCGCGCTTGGCATCGATCACGGCCTTCTTGTGCTTCGTCGTAGCCCATTTAGAGTGGCCGGACATCCGCCTGTCTCCTTCGCGTAACCAACAGTGTTCGTCCCCGATCCTACCGGGAGCCGGTCAGAGCCCGGCGCGCACCATGTCGACGAAGTACGCGTGGACCCGGTCGTCCCCGGTCAGTTCGGGATGGAACGAGGTCGCCAGGACATTACCCTGACGCACGGCGACCGTGTGACCCTCGTACGTGGCGAGCACCTCGGCGGTGGCGCCGACCGACTCCACCCACGGGGCGCGGATGAAGACGCCCTCGACGGGGCCGCCCGCTATGCCCGCAAAGTCGATCTTCGCTTCGAAGGACTCGTTCTGGCGGCCGAAGGCGTTGCGGCGCACGATCATGTCGATGCCGCCGAGCGTCTCCTGGTCGTCACGGCCGTCGAGCAGCTTGTCGGCGAGCATGATCATGCCGGCGCAGGTGCCGTAGACGGGCATGCCCGACCGGACGCGCTCGCGCAGCGGCTCCAGCATGCCGAACAGCACGGCGAGCTTCGACATGGTCGTCGACTCGCCGCCGGGGATCACCAGGGCGTCGACCTCGGCGAGCTCCTCGGGGCGCCGGACCGGCCTGGCCACGGCGTCCGCCGCGGCCAGGGCGATCAGGTGCTCCCGTACGTCGCCCTGGAGGGCCAGGACACCGATCACGGGGGTGGTCATGTCCGACTACCAGCCGCGGTTGGCGTAGCGCTCGGCCTCGGGGAGGGTGTCGCAGTTGATGCCGACCATGGCCTCGCCCAGGTTGCGGGAGGCGTCCGCGATGACCTTCGGGTCGTCGTAGAAGGTGGTGGCCTTCACGATGGCGGCGGCGCGCTTGGCCGGGTCGCCCGACTTGAAGATGCCGGAGCCGACGAAGACGCCCTCGGCACCGAGCTGGCGCATCAGCGCGGCGTCGGCGGGGGTGGCGACGCCACCGGCGGAGAACAGCACGACCGGGAGCTTGCCGAGCTCGGCGACCTCCTTGACGAGCTCGTACGGGGCGCGCAGCTCCTTGGCGGCGGCGAACAGCTCGTTGTTGTCGTAGCCGCGCAGGCGGGCGATCTCGTTCTTGATCTGGCGCAGGTGGCGGACGGCCTCGACGACGTTGCCGGTGCCGGCCTCACCCTTGGAGCGGATCATGGCCGCGCCCTCGGCGATGCGGCGCAGGGCCTCGCCCAGGTTGGTGGCGCCACAGACGAAGGGGGTGGTGAACGCCCACTTGTCGGAGTGGTTGACCTCGTCGGCCGGGGTCAGGACCTCGGACTCGTCGATGTAGTCGACGCCGAGGGACTGCAGGACCTGGGCCTCGACGAAGTGGCCGATGCGGGACTTGGCCATGACCGGGATGGAGACGGCCTCGATGATCTCTTCGATCATGTTCGGGTCCGACATGCGCGCGACGCCGCCGTCCTTGCGGATGTCGGCGGGGACCCGCTCCAGGGCCATGACGGCCACGGCGCCGGCGTCCTCGGCGATCTTCGCCTGCTCGGCGTTGACCACGTCCATGATCACGCCGCCCTTGAGCTGCTCGGCCATGCCGCGCTTGACGCGGGAGGTGCCGATGGCCGACTCAGCGGACTGGGAAGAGGGGGGAAGCGTGCTCACGGGTTGACCTCACTCGAAAGGAAGACGGGTACTACTGGGCTGAGAAAACCCCACGGACCAGTCCACTGCAAGGGCCAATCTGGAGCCGGTGGCCTCTCGACTTGTCCCCCGCGGCACTGGCCGGACCCGCCCGCGCCTATGCGGGACGGTCCGCCAAGTCCACCGGAGGCTCATCGTCCATTTCGAAGGCGAGCGGGAACGGGGCGTGTCCCGCCAGTCTGAACCACCGCACCTTGCGGTGGGTGCGCAGCGCGCGGGCGGCCCGTACGGCGTCGTTGAGGAACCGCCGCGCCATCGGCACCCGGCGCACGGCCGCCGCCAGGTCCTCGGCCGCCGCCTCTCCCCCGGGAGCCGCCTTGAGCACCTCCACCTGGTCGGCGTCCGCGAACACCGCGCGCAGCGCCTGGCTGAGCTCGCTCTCGGCGACCTCCCGCTGCTCCTCCTCGGCCTGCCGGGCCGCGTGGGCGGCCTCGTACAGCACGAGCGAGGAGGCGGGGTCCAGCGCCCCCGAGGTGGCCACCTCCAGCACCACGGAGGCGCGCCGCACGAGCTGCGCGTCGAGGGCGGCCCGGGCGGCGTCCATCCGCGTGTGCAGCCGGTCCAGCCGCCCGGCGGTCCAACTGAGGTAGACCCCGACGACACCGAGCGCCACCGCGATCCAGACAAGGTTTTCGATCACGGGCCGCGACACTACCGGCTACGGGAGGCCGTTCGCTCAGCCGTCCCGCGAGAAGCCGAGGCGGGTGCGGAGGGGGATGCGTTCGTCGGCGGCCACCGCGGCCGCGCCGTCGGTCACCGTCTCGTAGACGGCCAGGATGTCCGCGCCGACCGTCGACCAGTCGAACCGCCGCACGTGGGCCGAGCCGCGGGCGCTCAGCTCCGCGCGCCGGTCCGGGTCGCGGAGCAGGGCGACGGCGGCCGTCGCCAGCGAGTTCGCGTCCTCGTTGGCGAAGAGCTCCCCCGCCGCGCCCTGGTCCAGGACCTGGGCGAAGGCGTCGAGGTCCGAGGCCAGGACGGCCGCTCCGGCGGAGAGGGCCTCGACCAGGATGATCCCGAAGCTCTCGCCGCCGGTGTTGGGGGCGACGTAGACGTCCACGCTGCGCAGCAGGCGCGCCTTGTCCTCGTCGGAGACCATGCCGAGGAACTCCACCCGGGAGCGCAGTTCCGCGGGGAGGGAGGCCACGGCCTCCTCCTCGTCGCCCCGGCCCGCGACGAGCAGCCGTACGTCCGGGCACTGCTCGGCGATGGCCGGGAAGGCCGCCATCAGCACCGGCAGGCCCTTGCGGGGTTCGTCGATGCGGCCGATGAAGCCCAGGGTCCGGCCGGACCAGTCGGGGTTCGGGTCGGCCTTGGCGAAGAAGTCCACGTCGACGCCGTTGGGGATGACCACGGCGTCCCCGCCGAGGTGTTCCACCAGCGTGCGCCGGGCGTACTCGCTCACCGCGATCCGCGCGCTGATCTTCTCCAGCGCCGGCTGGAGGATCGGGTACGCGGCGATCATCGCCCGCGAGCGGGGGTTGGAGGTGTGGAAGGTCGCCACGATCGGGCCCTGGGCCGCCCAGCAGGACAGCAGCCCGAGGGAGGGCGAGGCGGGCTCGTGGATGTGGATCACGTCGAAGACGCCGTCGTGCAGCCAGCGGCGTACGCGGGCGGCCGAGAGGAAGCCGAAGTTCAGCCGGGCGACCGAGCCGTTGTAGGGCACCGGCACCGCCCGTCCCGCCGAGACCACGTAGGGGGGCAGCGGGGTCTCGTCGTCCGCCGGCGCCAGGACCGACACCTCGTGGCCGAGGCGGATCAGGTGCTCGGCCAGATCGCGGATGTGGAACTGGACGCCGCCCGGCACGTCCCACGAGTACGGGCACACGATGCCGATCTTCACTACGGGCGCTCCTCCAGGTCGTCGAGCCACAGGCGCTGCAGCATGTGCCAGTCCTCCGGGTGGGCGGCGATGCCCCAGGCGAAGGCGTCCGCGAGCGCCTGGGTCATGACCGAGGTCTTCTCGGTGCGCGTCCCCGTGCCGGGCACCTCCACCTCGGGGTGGATCCGGCCGTGCATCACCGGGGTGTCGCCGTAGTGCAGGGTCGCCGGGAGCAGTACGGCGCCGGTCTGCTGGGCCAGCAGGGCCGGGCCCGCAGGCATCCGGGTCCTGGCGCCGAAGAAGTCCACCTCGACCCCCGAGGCCGACAGGTCCCGGTCCGCGACCAGGCAGACCATCCCGCCGGAGCGCAGCCGCCGGGCCAGGGTGCCGAAGGCGGCGCCGCCGCTGTGCGGCAGGACCTCCATGCCCAGGCTCTCGCGGTAGGCCACGAAGCGGTCGTACAGCGACTCGGGCTTGAGCCGCTCGGCGACCGTGGTGAACGGGACCCCGATGTGGCCGATGGCCCAGGCTCCCGCGAGGTCCCAGTTGGCCAGGTGCGGCAGGGCCACGATCACCCCGCGGCCGGTGGCGAGGGCCTCGCGCAGGAGGTTCTCGTCCTGGAAGCGGACGTCCGTGCTGAACCGCTTCGGGTCCATCGTCGGCAGCCGGAAGGATTCCATCCAGTACCGCATGTACGAGCGCATGCCGGCGTGCGAGAGCTCGCGCAGCCGCTCGGGGGTCGCGTCCGGCACCACCCGCGCCAGGTTCGACTCCAGGCGCAGCACGCTCTTGCCGCGCCGTTTCCAGGCCACGTCGGCGATCTTGCGGCCGAGGGCCACGGCGGCCGGTTCGGGGAGCTTCTTGACGCCGGCCCAGCCGAGCCCGTACAGGCCGTCGACCAGCTTGTCCTGTGCCTTGCCCATCAGGCGGTACCACCCTCGGACCCGGCCGTGGCCTCGGCGTCGGCCTCGGCGGCCTCCCGGCGTACGGTGACCACCCGCTGGATCAGGGTGACGAGCGAGCCCGCCGCCACGACCCACAGGGCGATCGGCAGCAGCACGCCGATCCAGGAGGGGACGCCGAAGGTCTGGAGCCCGGACAGGCCGGCCGCGACCAGGGAGATCACCAGTCGCTCGGCGCGTTCGATGAGCCCGTTGACGGCGACCGGCAGCCCGATCGACTCGCCGCGGGCCTTCGTGTACGAGACCACCTGGCCGCTGGCCAGGCAGAAGATCGCCACTGCGCACAGCGCGTTGTCGTTCCCGTCGCCCGCGTACCAGAGCGCGAGGCCGCCGAAGATCGCCGCGTCGGCCACCCGGTCGAGGGTGGAGTCGAGGAAGGCGCCCCACCGGCTGGAGACCCCGGCCTGGCGGGCCATGTTCCCGTCCACCAGGTCGGAGAACACGAAGAGGGTGATGGTGATCGTGCCCCAGAAGAACTCGCCCCGGGGGAAGAAGACCAGCGCTCCGGCCACCACTCCGGCGGTGCCGATGAGGGTGACCGCGTCCGGGCTCACCCCCCGACGGAGGAGAAACGCGGCGAACGGCGTGAGAACACGCGTGAAGAATGCACGCGCGTACTTGTTCAGCATGGCCTTCCCGGAGGGTCGCTGGGCCGCGCGGCCACCTCGGCCACCGGCTGGCCCATCGTAGCCAGCGCCCCGGGCCCGTCACGCCGCGCACCCACCGGTTCGCGCCGCGCAATCCGGCCGCCGGGCCACCGTCACGCTCCGGACAGTCGCCGGTACGACGTATGGACGCAGTGTGACACCGGTGCAAAGCTCGAAGGACCCCGATCACCCTCCTCACCGCGACACCAGGAGGCACGAGCAGCATGGGAGCCACATCACACCAAGCCGGAGCCGCCGGCAGGGCACTGACGGCCGACCGCCCCTCTTCCGTACGGAACGTCGTGCTGGTCGGCCCCAGCGGTGCCGGCAAGACCACCCTCGTCGAGGCCCTGGCCCTGACGGCGGGGGCAGTGAACCGGGCCGGACGGGTCGAGGACGGGGGCACGGTCTCGGACTACGACGAGATCGAGCACCGCCGCCAGCGCTCCGTCCAGCTCTCCCTGGTCCCCGTCGAATGGGCCGGCATCAAGATCAACGTCCTGGACACCCCCGGATACGCCGATTTCGTCGGGGAACTGCGGGCCGGTCTGCGCGCGGCGGACGCGGCCCTCTTCATCGTCTCGGCCGCCGACGGGATCGACGGGGCCACCCGCATGGTCTGGGAGGAATGCCAGGCGGTCGGCATGCCCCGCGCCATCGTCGTCACCCATGTGGAGGCAGCCCGCTCCGATTACTCCGAGACGGCCGCCGCCTGCGGCGAGGCCTTCGGAGCGGAGGACCCCGACGCCGTCGTCCCGCTCTACCTGCCGCTGCACGGAGCCCGCGGGCCCGACGGCCACGCCCCGGTCACCGGCCTGATCGGCCTGCTCTCCCGGCGCGTGTACGACTACTCCTCCGGCGAACGCGCCGAGCGCGACCCGGACCCCGCCGAGCTCGCCCTGATCGACGGCGCCCGCTCCCGGCTGATCGAGGGGATCATCGCCGAGAGCGAGGACGAGAGCCTCATGGACCGCTACCTCGGCGGCGAGGACATCGACGTCAAGACCCTGATCGACGACCTGGAGCGGGCCGTCGCCCGGGGCACCTTCCACCCCGTCCTGATGGCCGCCCCCGCCGTCGACGGCGCCCGTCAGGGCCTGGGCACGGTCGAACTCCTCGAACTGATCACCGGCGGCTTCCCCACCCCCGAGGAACGCGCCCCCGTCACCGTCACCGCCCCCGACGGCTCCCCGCGCCCCGCCGTCACCTGCGATCCGGCCGGACCGCTCCTCGCCGAGGTCGTCAAGACCTCCTCCGACCCCTACGTGGGCCGCGTCTCCCTGGTCCGCGTCTTCTCCGGCACCCTGCGCCCCGAGGAGACGGTGCACGTCAGCGGCCACGGGCTGGCCGACCGCGGGCACGAGGACCACGACGTCGACGAACGCGTCGGCGCCCTCACCTCCCCCTTCGGCAAGCAGCAGCGCACGCTCGGCACCTGCATCGCCGGCGACCTCGCCTGCGTGGCCAAACTCACCCGCGCCGAGACCGGCGACACCCTCTCCGCCAAGGACGCCCCCCTGCTCATGGAGGCCTGGGCGATGCCGGACCCGTTGCTCCCCCTCGCGATCGAGGCCCACAGCAAGGCCGACGACGACAAGCTCTCCCAGGGCCTGGCCCGGCTCGTCGCCGAGGACCCCACGATGCGGCTGGAGCAGAACCCGCACACCCACCAGCTGGTCCTGTGGTCGCTGGGCGAGGCCCACCAGGACGTCGCCCTGGAGCGGCTGCGGACCCGCTACGGGGTCCAGGTCGACCCCGTCCCGCACAAGGTCAGCCTGCGCGAGACCTTCGGCGCGAAGGCCACCGGCCGCGGCCGGCACGTCAAGCAGTCCGGCGGCCACGGCCAGTTCGCCATCTGCGAGATCGAGGTCGAGCCCCTCCCGCCCGGCAGCGGCATCGAGTTCGTCGACAAGGTGGTCGGCGGCGCCGTGCCCCGCCAGTTCATCCCGTCCGTGGAGAAGGGCGTACGGGCCCAGGCCGCCCGGGGCATCGCGGCCGGCTATCCGCTGGTCGACGTACGGATCATCCTGCGCGACGGCAAGGCGCACTCGGTGGACTCCTCCGACGCCGCCTTCCAGACCGCCGGCGCCCTCGCCCTGCGGGAGGCCGCCGCCGACACCCCCATCCACCTCCTGGAACCCGTCGCGGAACTCGACGTCCAGGTCCCCGACGCCTACGTCGGCCCGGTCATGAGCGACCTCGCGGGCCGCCGGGGCCGCGTCGTGGGCACCGAGCAGGCCGGGGCCGGCCGCACCCGGGTGCGCGCCGAGATCCCGGAGATCGAGATCGGCCGGTACGCCGTGGAACTGCGCTCCGTATCGCACGGCACGGGCCGGTTCAGCCGCGCCTATGCCCGCCACGAGCCGATGCCGCCCCACCTCGCGGACAAGGTGCGCGAACAGGCAGAGAAGGGAAACCAATTGACATAGCGTCACGCCCGCCGCCCACCCGACCCGCTTGCGGTGGGCGGCATTTCCCTGTCCCATGACCAAGGGGCGGTGTCCGCCGATAGGCTTTTCGGCGCGGCGGACGGATCGACAGGGCACAACGACCACAGCGGTACGACAAAGAGCACAGTGGCACGGCGATGGGGGCAGCGGTGGCGGACGACTTCGACTTCAGGCCCGGGGCACAGATTCCGCTCCAGGGGGGCGGCGGCCAGACCGCCGCGACCAACGCGCTCGCCTCCGCCGCGTACCGCGACGGCGGCACGGACACCGCGCTGTCCTCGATACTCGGGGCCAACAGCGAGAACCACCCGGCTTCGGTGAAGCCCCCGAAGATCTCCCTGTTCGAGCCCAACCTCGGCGAGGCCTTCTGCCGGGCCGTGGAGGCCCGCACCCTCGCCCCCGGCCGCAAGCCGCTCATCCAGTCCTTCGGCGCCGACCCGCAGACCATCGTCGAGCACTGCCTGGCGGCCTCCCACATCCGCCGGGCGCGCGACCGCAAGCTGCGCCTGATCATGCTGGTCTGCGGTGTGGTGTTCCTGCCGGGGCTGCTGCTGTGGCTCGGCCTCTTCCAGCTGCGCAAGACCCTCGCCAAGGGCGAGGGAAAGAAGAGCACGTGGATCGGGACCGCCCTGCTGGTCGGCGTCGTCGTCGTGGCCGCGGTGCTGCTCTACCGGGTGGTCTACCGGGCCCCGGGCAGCGGTGTGCTGGAGCTGTACCTGTTCGGCTCGCTGGCCGCCCCCGCGCTGGGCTGGTTCCTGGCCCGCCGGATCTGCGAGAGCACCGCCGCCGACCTGCGCTCGCGCTGGGACGGCCTGCTCGGGGGCGGCGGGGTCGCCGCCAAGATCCCGGACGCGGTCCCCGGCAACCCGGACGAGAAGGCCCGCGAGGACCTGCGCCGCCAGCTGGCGAAGCTGACCGCCGAGGACCGCAGCAACTCCGTCTTCTACGCCGGCCCCAAGGGCATCCTCGGCATGGGCACCCGCTGGGGCAGCTGGCAGATGGCCGAGGAGCTGACCCCGAGGACCGAGGGCGCGGAGATCCACCCCTTCCGCAGCTGGGACGTCATACGCGCGATGGACGCCCAGCTGCGCAAGCTGGAGCGGGGCCCCCTGCACACCGGCGGCTTCCCGGCCGCCTCCATCCAGCACTGGATCGTCACGCCCGTGGGCGAGGGCGCCGGGGAGGTCGCCCGGCCGACCGGCGAGGACGTGGACACCTTCCTGGTCAAGCCGCACGAGATCACCCGGATCTGCAACGAGCAGCAGTTCAGCGCGGGCAACCGGCACTACCTCGGCATCCAGTACCCGCTCTGGGACGGCCAGCTCGTGATCAACATGCTGGTCACCGTGACCGTGCTCTACAAGACCCTGCGCGTGGACGTCACCGCCCACGCCCTCGGACCGGTGCACGGCCTGTTCACCACCAAGTCCAAGGCCCCGGTCATAGAGGTCCCCAAGTCGGTGCGCTTCTGGGAGACGGTGGAGCGCCCGCTGCCGCTCGTGGACGCGAGCGAGGTCGTACGCCTCGCCGTGCGTGCCCCGCTGACCTGGTACCCGCCGCTCCTGGAGTACTTCGGCGGCAAGCTGGTCCTGCCCGAGCCCTTCGGCCTGCGGCACGTCTGGGCCGGCACCATGTGGCGCCACCGCTTCATGGCGGACGACGCACTGCGCACGGTGGCCCCGGTCCTGCGTTCCGTGCACGCCGCGGCGTTCAAGGTGCTGGAGGAGAACGGCGTCGACACGGACCGCTTCACGAACCGCTCCTCGATCATGAGCGGCCTGATCCAGGAGCCCGCCCCGCGCAGGGCCGACGTCTACGACGCCTAGGTACGCTGAAGAGGACCGATCCGACCCGGGGAGGAACCACCATGACCGAGCGCAAGCCGCCCGGTGTCAGCTTCGAGTCCTTCGTGGACCGGCAGATCCGGGAAGCGGCCGACCGCGGCGAGTTCGAGAAGCTGCCGGGCTGGGGCAAGCCGATGGCCTCGCTGGACGCGCCCTACGACGAGCTCTGGTGGATCAAGGGGAAGCTGCACCGCGAGGGCTTCTCCGCGCTGCCCCCGTCCCTCGCGCTGCGCAAGGAGGCCGAGGACGCCCTGGAGAAGGTCCGGGAGGCCCGTACCGAACGCCGGGTACGGGACGTCCTCACGGAGGTCAACGAGAAGATCCGCGCGGCCCTGCTCAGGCCCCCGCCGGGACCTCCCCTGAACCTCACCGAGTTCGACGTCGAGGCCGCCGTCGCCGACTGGCGAGCGAGCCGCGAGGGGTAGACCGGGTCGAGCCGGGGTCCCCGCCGGGGTCCGCCGGCGCTGGGCCGGGAGCCTGAAATCCGGCGGCCCCCGGGCCGGTGACGTCCCCGCCGGGTGTGGCGCCGGGGAGGATGGGCGCGACCAGCACGATCGCAGGGGTGGTGTGCACCTGTCGCCGACCCGGCAGGGGTACCGAGGTCTCCTGAGGCCGGACACGACGGCCGTCGCGGGCCGCTCCGCTCCGCAGCCACGCAAGGAGCACGTATGGCCACGTCGGCCCAGCCCGTCCCGTCCACCGCCCCGGTCCTCTTGACCCTCGCCGCGATCGCCGCCACGGCGGCGGTCGCGCGTCCGTCGGGTGAAAGCAGGCAGGAGCAGGCCCTGCGCGCCAGGTCCGGCATCACCTCACTCCTACAGGACCCCACGCTCGCCACGGCCGGCACATGGCAGTTGAAGTGGCTGGGGCTCAGTCCGGACAACGCGAACCTCGCCTACGTCGCCTGGAACTCCGACGGCTCGAACCAGATCGTCGTCGCCGTCCGCGGCACGGTCAACCAGCCGCTCGACACCATGGAGGACCTCGACGTCGGCACGGTGGTGCCGTTCACGGCCGGCGGGTCGACGGACATCGCCGTCTCCACCGGTGCCATGGACGCGTTCACGCAGGTCGCGACGGCACGCGGGATCACCGGGGTGCCCGCCGAACCGTCAGGGTCCGATGGGCCGGACGCCGCCATCCCGGTGGACGCGACGCTCGCCCAGGCTCTCGCCCTCCTCCTCGCGGTCGTGCCGTCCTCGCCCCAGCCGACGGTCCACGTCACCGGCCACAGCCTGGGCGGCTGCGTCGCCACCATGCTGGCCGCGTACCTCCAGACGCAGACCTGGACGCCGAACCCGCCGCGGTTCGCACTCGTCACCTTCGCCGCGCCCACCGCCGGCCTCCAGAGCTTCGCCGACCACGTCGACGGCCTGGACTGGATCCTGCACGAACGCCACGTCAACGCGTACGACGTGGTGCCGCTGGCCTGGTCCGACCTGCTCGAAGCCCGCAAGTGGTACCCGCACCCCCAGGGCCCGAGGGCCACCGCCGAGGTGGAGCTGCTCCTGACGGAGATCAACCTGCTCACGAAGGACAACGTCTACGTCCAGCCCCTCGCCGACTCCCCCGTCACGTGGAACCCGTCGTACGACTGGTACAACACGCTCTTCATCCACAAGACCACCGCCGACTTCACGGCCCAGGTCGCCTTCCAGCACTCCAACTTCAGCTACCTGTACCTGCTGGGCGCGCCCCGGATCCCGGCCGGCCCGGTGGTGACCGGGCTGAGCAGCACCGCCGGGGAGGGCGGCGAGCAGCTCACCATCAACGGCACGGGATTCACCCCGGACAGCGTCGTCGACTTCGGTCCCGTTCCGTGCACCGAGTTCGTCCACGACCTGGACGGGATGTGGATCAGGGCGGTCGTGCCAGACGGGGTCGGCATCGTCGACGTCCGCGTCACCAGCCGGCTCGGGACCTCGCCCGCCGTCCCGCTGGGACGGTTCGCCTACGGAGGTCCCGCGCCCGTCGTGGTCGCCTCCGTCGTCCCGGACCACGGGACGGCCCTCAGGAAGGTCACCATCGAGGGCTCGGGCTTCGCCTCGGGCGCGGCCGTGCGGTTCAAGGACGAGCTCGCGTACGACGTCGCGGTCGAGTCCTCGACCGTCATCACGGCGAAGGCTCCGGCCCGGGCGCTCGACGGAGCGGACGCGGACGACGCGAAGACGGTGGACGTCACCGTGACGGTCGGCGTGGCCACCTCGCCCACCGCGCCGATCGACGAGTTCACCTACGACGACCTGTCGGCCGCCGGAGGGGACCCGAGCTAGCCGGCTAGTCGACGGGCCAGGCGTCGGCGAGCATCTGGCGGGTGTCGGCCAGGAGCTGCGGCAGGACCTTGGTGTGGCCGACCACCGGCATGAAGTTCGTGTCCCCGCCCCAGCGCGGCACGATGTGCTGGTGCAGGTGCGCGGCGATGCCCGCGCCGGCGGCCGCGCCCTGGTTCATGCCGATGTTGAACCCGTGCGCACCGGACGCCTTGCGCAGCGCGGCCATGGCCCGCTTGGTGAGGTCCGCGAGCTCGGCGGTCTCGGGGCCGTCGAGCTCGGTGTAGTCGGCGACGTGCCGGTACGGGACGACCATCAGGTGGCCGCCGTTGTACGGGTAGAGGTTCAGCACGGCGTACACGTGCTCGCCCCGCGCCACGATCAGACCGTCCTGGTCGGACATCTCCGGAATCCCGCAGAAGGGACAGCCGTCCCCGGCCTCCGGGCCGGTCGGCTTGTTCTCCCCCTGGATGTAGGCCATCCGGTGGGGCGTCCACAGACGCTGGAACGCGTCCTGCGTGCCCACACCGATCTGCTGCTCCGGCTCACTCGTCATAGGACGCAGCATATGACCTCGTCCCGGTGGACGAGGAAGGCCCCCGGAAAGTGATCGCTTTCCGGGGGCCCGCCGACTGCCGTGCGGCCGTGGATCAGACCTGGACGCGGTCGGCGACGACCTTCGCCAGCTTGGCCAGGGCCTCGTCCTTGGCGATGCCGTTCTCCTGCGAACCGTCGCGGTAGCGGAAGGAGACGGTGCCCGCGGCCATGTCCTCGTCACCGACGATGATCATGAACGGGACCTTGAGCTTCTGGTGGTTGCGGATCTTCTTCTGCATGCGGTCGGACGAGGCGTCCACCTCGACCCGCAGCCCCTGCTTCTTCGCCTCGGCGGCGAACTCCTGGAGGTACTCCACGTGCCCGTCGCCGATCGGGATGCCGACGGCCTGGACCGGGGCCAGCCACGGCGGCATGGCGCCCGCGTAGTGCTCCAGCAGCACCGCGAAGAACCGCTCGATCGAGCCGAACAGCGCGCGGTGGATCATGACGGGGCGCTGGCGCGATCCGTCCGGGCCGGTGTACTCCAGGTTGAAGCGCTCCGGCAGGTTGAAGTCCAGCTGCACGGTGGACATCTGCCAGGTGCGGCCGATGGCGTCACGGCACTGGACCGAGATCTTCGGGCCGTAGAACGCGGCGCCGCCCGGGTCCGGGACCAGCGGGAGGCCCTGCTTCTCGGCGACCGACTGGAGGACCGCGGTGGCCTCCTCCCAGACCTCGTCGGAGCCGACGAACTTCTCCGGGTCCTTGGTCGACAGCTCCAGGTAGAAGTCGGTCAGACCGTAGTCGCGGAGCAGGTTCAGCACGAAGGTCAGCGTGCGGTCGAGCTCCTCCGCCATCTGCTCCTTGGTGCAGTAGATGTGCGCGTCGTCCTGGGTGAAGCCGCGCGAGCGGGTCAGGCCGTGCACGACGCCGGACTTCTCGTACCGGTACACGGTGCCGAACTCGAAGAGGCGCAGCGGCAGCTCGCGGTAGGAGCGGCCGCGCGCGTCGAAGATCAGGTTGTGCATCGGGCAGTTCATGGGCTTGAGGTAGTAGTCGGTACCACCGTCGAGCTGCATGGGGGGGTACATGCCCTCCGCGTACCAGTCCAGGTGGCCGCTCTTCTCGAAGAGGGCGCCCTTGGTGGCGTGCGGGGTGTAGACGAACTCGTAGCCCTCTTCCTCGTGCCGCTTGCGCGAGTAGTCCTCCATGGTGCGGCGGATGACGCCACCGCGCGGGTGGAAGACGGCCAGGCCGGAGCCGATCTCGTCCTGTACGGAGAACAGGTCGAGCTCGGTACCCAGGCGCCGGTGGTCGCGCTTCTCGGCCTCGGCGAGGAAGTCGAGGTGCGCCTTCAGCTCGTCCTTCGACGGCCAGGCGGTGCCGTAGATGCGCTGGAGCATCGGGTTCTTCTCGCTGCCGCGCCAGTAGGCGGCCGCGTTGCGCATCAGCTTGAAGGCCGGGATGACGCGGGTGGTGGGCAGGTGGGGACCGCGGCAGAGGTCCTTCCAGCACAGCTCGCCGGTCTTCGCGTCGAGGTTGTCGTAGATGGTCAGCTCGCCGCCGCCCACCTCGACGTTCGCGCCGTCGTCGGTCGACGCCGAACCCTTGATCCCGATGAGCTCCAGCTTGTACGGCTCGTCGGCGAGCTCCTCGCGGGCGGCCTCGTCGGTGACCACGCGGCGGGCGAAGCGCTGGCCGCGCTTCTGGATCTCCTGCATCTTCTTCTCGATGGCCTTGAGGTCATCGGGGGTGAAGGGCCTGGCGACGTCGAAGTCGTAGTAGAAGCCGTCACGGACCGGCGGGCCGATGCCCAGCTTGGCCTCGGGGAAGAGCTCCTGCACGGCCTGCGCCATCACGTGCGCGGTCGAGTGGCGCAGGATGTTCAGGCCGTCCTCGGAGGAGATCTCCACCGGCTCGACGGTCTCGCCGTCCTTCACCTCGTACGCGAGGTCCTTCAGCTCACCGGCGACGCGCGCGGCCACGATGGTGCGCTCGCCGGCGAAGAGCTCCGCCGCCGTAGTGCCCGTGGCCACCACGCGCTCGTCCCGCTCGGAATCGCGTTGGATGATCACACGGACGTCTGACACCGGTCACTCCTGACTCAAGGGATGCGCGAGCGGACACTGCGCGCCTGAATCGTACCGAGCCGAGAGGCCGCGCCGCTAAACGGTTACGGCCCGCCCGCGGGCGCTGGCTACCCTGGGCCGCGTCCGCCCCCGCCGACCGGAGGAATCCGCCCGTGCCGAACCCGCTCGTCCGCCCGCTGGACCTGACCGACGACGGGACCGCCGCGGCCGTGCACCGCATCGGCCGCGCCGCCTACGCG
Source organism: Streptomyces sp. NPDC004667 (assembly GCF_040609475.1). Lineage (NCBI taxonomy): Bacteria > Bacillati > Actinomycetota > Actinomycetes > Kitasatosporales > Streptomycetaceae > Streptomyces > Streptomyces sp. NPDC004667. Next base: position 24,722 of record NZ_JBEXKC010000068.1, read on the forward strand.
GTGGAGGCGGAGCTGATCGGCTTCGACGGCATCCCCGCCCTCGGCGAGAGCCTCGCGCAGCTGCGGGCGCGGCCGCTGCGCTGGCTGGGGGCCGTGTCCGGGGACGGCGCGATCGCCGGGTTCCTGGCCTGGGAGGCGGCGCCCGAGGAGGCGATCGCGCTGGACCGGCTGTGCGTGGACCCGGCGTGGTTCCGCCGCGGCATCGCCTCGCTGCTGCTGCGGCACGCCCTGACGGAACTCTTCGCGGACCGGACGGTCGAGGTCACCACGGGCGCGGCCAACACCCCCGCGGTGACCCTGTACGAACGCCTGGGCTTCGTCCGCGGCGCGGACTTCTCCCCCGTCCCGGGACTGACCATGGCCTCCTTCACCCGCGCGGGGTCGCCCCGGTCGCCCTAGTCGTCCTGGTCGTCCGACGGCAGGACGTCCGAGGGCTCGAAGCCGTCGTCGAGCGACTTCATCAGGCGGTCCCGTTCGACCTCGTCCAGGGGGACGGGCGTCACGTCCGTGGCGTCCGTCAGCCGGCGGAAGCCGCCCCGGCGCTGGAGCCGGCCGCTCACCCGGACCGGCAGGCCCACCAGGTGGGCGTGGCCCGCGATCCGGTACGCCTCCTCGTCCAGCGCGGCCCGCACGTACGGGACCTCCGCGCCGGCCAGCACCCGCAGCCGGACGGTCCCCCCGCCGCCCGCCGCGGCCCGCCGCATCCGGACCACCGCCCCCGCGAGCCGTACGGGGACCGCGGGTTCCTCGCGGGTGTAGCGGGCGGCGGCCTCCCGCAGCACCGGCAGGTCGCCGGGCGAGAACTCCACCGGCTCGGGCCGTGCCGCGCAGCCGGCGGGGACCCCGGCCGCAGGCGCCCAGGCCAGCGTGATCCGGGCCCCTTCGGAACCCCGTACGAGGGCGATCAGGGCGTCGGCGAGTTCCCTGCTGACCCCGGCGGCCACGGCGGCGTCGAAGGCGTCCATCCCGCCGGTGGCCCGCCGGTAGTCCACCGCCTCCCGGGCCGCGTGCAGGGCCTGGTGCAGCCGGGCCACCACGCCCCGGCCCCCGTCGACGGGCACGTACGCGGTGAGCCGGCGCCCGCCCGGCGAGGGCCCGACCAGCACCCCGTCCAGGACGCGTTCGGCCTGGGCGCGGTGGCGGGCGCCGTAGTACCCGGCGCGGGCGCGGTCGGCCAGGGCGCCGGCCACCAGCAGCCGGCGGGCCGCCGAGCGCAGCTGTTCCTGGACGGTCCAGGCGGCCTCGCCCTGGTAGCCGTAGGGGCCGACGGGTATCTCGCGCTCCCAGCGGACCTCGTCGCTGGGCACGCTCAGCCCGAACAGCACCTCCCGCGCCGAGGCGAGCCCGCTGCGCGAGAGCGCGGTGAGCGCCTCCTCCAGCAGGTCCGCGCAGTCGGGGAAGGTACGGCTCTCGGGGACGAGCAGGCTGGTCCCGGCACGGCCGGGCGGGGTCCAGCGCCCGTACCGGCCCGCCGCGCCGCCGCGCCGCAGCCATCCGTGCCGGTGCAGCAGCGCGCCGAGCACCTGCGGGTCGACCTGGGCGGGATCGGGCGTGCCCGGGGAGAGCTCCGGGGGCGGCAGCGGTTCGAGGTGCGGCGGGTGGCGGTGCATCAGGGTGTCCCTCCCGACCCGACCCGGGTCATGATCTCGCACAGCGCCCGGTCGTCGAAGATCCGCGTGGTCGGGATCCGTACGGTGGTCCGGCGCCGGCCGGTCACGGGGTGCCCGGCGAGGTTGGTCCAGTAGCAGCAGTGCCGCAGGTCGAGCCGGTCGTGCCCGGCGCCGATCCACTGGTCCCGCTCCCGCGGTACGAGCATCACGACGAGGATCTTGTGGACGGCGACCGGCGTCCGGGCCAGCTTCACCAGGTGCTCGTTGTCGAGGGTGAAGCCGAAGGTGGCCCCGGCGGGCCGGGGCGGTATCTGGTAGGTCGCCTTGAGCTGCACCTTGATGGTCACCTCGTCGTCGACGACGTGCTCGGGGGCGCCGTGGCTGACGTGCCAGTCGATGCCGTTGTCCGGGAAGGGCTGGGAGAGCGAGCAGCCGGCCGCGGCCGCGACGGCGTGCAGGTATCCCACCTGGAGGGTCTCCATGCAGGCGGTGGTGGCGAGCGTGCCGCGCAACGGTCCCGTCGGTCCGTGCGGCAGCCCGCCCGGTTCGGGCTGTGCGAGCGCCATGGCCGGCCCCCCATGCCTTCCGGGCTCTGCCGTGAGCGGGAACGGGGTGACGACCGGTCATGCGTACGACCCCCCAGGGAAGTTGTCTCCGCACCCGGGTGCCCGCAAACGGCGTACGGGGCAAACGGCCCGGGTATCACCGCTTCGGCAAGGTGGCACGTTCCGTGGCGGTTGTGCCCGGGGGCGCCCCATCTGTCGATCGGGGACGAGGAGTTCGCCATGACACGCTGGTACGAGGGCCCGCTGGCCGCATTCGACACGGAGACCACCGGGGTGGACGTCGAGCAGGACCGGATCGTGTCCGCCGCGCTCGTCGTGCAGGAGTGTGCGGGCGGCCGGGTCCGCTCCACCCGGTGGCTGGTCAATCCCGGCATCCCGGTGCCGCCGGGCGCCACGGAAGTGCACGGCCTGACCGACGAGCACCTCCAGCGCCACGGCCGTTGGCCGGCGCCGGTGGTGGAGGAGATAGCCCGCGCGCTCGGTGAACAGCAGGTGGCGGGCCGGCCGGTGGTGGTGATGAACGCGCCGTTCGACCTGACGCTGCTGGACCGGGAGTTGCGCCGGCACCGGGCCTCGACGCTGGCCCGGTACCTGGACAACCGGCCGCTGACGGTGCTGGACCCGCGGGTGCTGGACAAGCACCTGGACCGCTACCGCAAGGGCCGCCGGACGCTGACGGACCTGTGCGCGCACTACGGGATAGAGCTGGAGGGCGCCCATGACGCGACGGCGGACGCGATGGCCTCGCTGGAGCTGGTCCGGGCGGTCGGGCGGCGCTTCGCGGGGCGGCTGGAGCGGCTGACCCCGGCGGAACTGCACGCGCTGCAGGCCGTGTGGCACGCGGCGCAGGCGCGCGGGCTCCAGGCGTGGTTCACCCGGCAGGGCACCCCGGAGGCGGTGGATCCGCACTGGCCGCTGCGTCCGGAGGTGTCGCAGGCCGCGTAGGGCCCGTACATGCCCTGACATGCGGAAGGCCGGTCCGTCAGTGACGGACCGGCCTGTCCCGGTGGGCGATACTGGGATCGAACCAGTGACCCCTTCGGTGTGAACGAAGTGCTCTCCCGCTGAGCTAATCGCCCGGGAACGGAGTGAACAATACAAGAGGCTCGGGGTCTGTTCAAACCGCTTCCCGCTCGGCCTCCAGCAGGGCCGCGAGCCCGCGGCGCCCCGCCCGCATCATCAGGGTGTGGTTGAGCCGCAGGACCGGACGCCCGGCGAGCGCGAACGGCCGCAGCGGGGCCGCCCGCAGCTCGACCTCCTGCTCGTAGAGGGCCCGTGTGGCCGCGGGGCCGGCGGCGCGCGGGCGTACGGTCCACCGCGCCCAGCCTTCGAGGTCCCCGCGCACCGCCACCTCCAGGACGCCCCGCTCGGGATCGCGGAGCAGGCCGGTGAGGGTGACGTGGATCGCGTACGGGAGGACGGAGCGGATCACGGCGGTACCGGTGTGCTCGTCGACCGCCCGGACCCGGCGGACCTGGGGCCACCACCGGGGGTAGTGCGCGGGGTCCTCCAACCGCGCGAACACGAGGGCGGGCGGGGCGTCGAGGTCCCACACGTCGCGGAAGCGGAAGTGCGTCCAGCGCGGCATGGCCCCAGTCTGGCCCGGTGGCGTGGTCCGCGTCCGGCCGTCGCGGGTTTTGGTGCCCGGGGGTGCGGGGGTGCAGGGGTGCAGGGGTGCGGGGGTACGGGTACGGGTGCGGGGGTACGGGGGTACTCAGCGCCGATCTGAGTACGCACGCCCATGTCCTGAGGGAGTGACGGGCACCACACTCCGGCTATGGACACGCCCCTGCCGCCCGCCGAGGAGCTGGCGCTGATCGACCGTGAGCTGGCCCGACTGGACGCCCGGCGGCTGTACTTGTTGACCCGTCGGGAGTGGCTGGTGCGTCTGCTGTGGCAGCAGGCACCGGCCGCGGCGCCGGCCTTCCCTCCCGTGGCCCACGGTGCGCCGACACCGGCCGGCCCGAGCGCGCAGAACGTGCTGCTGACCCTGGGCGCGGTGCTGCTCGCCGTGGCCGCGCTCGCCTTCACCCTGGTCAGCTGGGGCTCGCTGGGCATCGGGGGCCGCTGCGCGGTGCTGGCCCTGCTGACGGCGGCGGCGCTCGCCGCGCCCGCCGCGCTGCTGCGGCGCGGGCTGCGCTCGACGGCCGAGTCGGTGGCGGGCGTCGCGCTGGCGCTGACGGTGCTGGACGCCTACGCCCTGCACGCCGTGGGGCTTCCCGGCACCGACGGCGGGGCCTACGCGGCGGGGGCGGCCGCCGTGCTGGCGGGGCTCTGGGCCGGGTACGGGCTCGCGCTGCGCGGGCTGCGGCTGCCGCTGCCGGCCGCGGTGGCGGCGGCGCAGCTGCCGTTGCCGCTGGCGGCGGCCGTCACCGGTGCGGGGCCTCTGGCGGGCGGCTGGGCGCTGCTGGCGACGGCCGCGCTGGACGCGGCGCTCGCGACGGCGGTGTCCCGACGGGCGGTACGGCTGCCCGCGGCGGTGGCCGGGGGGCTGCTCGCCGCGATGGCCCTGTCCACGGGGCTGGCGCTCTCCCTCGGCGCTCCCGGGACGGCCGGGCCGGCGGGGCTGCTGGCGGCGGGGGCGCTGCTGGGCGTGATGGTGGCCCTGCGTGAGCCGCGGGCCCGGGCGGCGGCCGTCGCGGGGGGCCTGGCGGCGGTGGCGGCGGTCGGGGCGCTGGTCCCGGCGCCGGCCCCGGGGTGGGCGGTCGCGGTGCGGGTGGCGGCGGCACTGGCCCTGCTGGTGGCGGTCCCGCGGACGGGCGGGCTGCCGGAGCCGGTGCGGCGGGGGCTGCTGTGGGCCGGGACGGCGGTGGCCGCCCTGGGGGCGTCGGCGGCGGTCCCGACGGTGGCGGGGGCGCTGCTCTCCGGGCTGGGGGTGCTGCGCGAGGTGTGGGCGGCGACGACCCCGCGGCCGGCCGGGGACGGGTACGGCATCCCGTACGTGGTGACGCTGCTGCTGTCGGCCGGGGCGCTCGCGTGGCCGGCCGGGGTGCTGCCGCGCCGGGCGGCGCGGGCGGCGGCGGGGGTGTGCGCCGGGACGGCCCTGTTCGTGGCGCCGGCGGTGGCGGGCCTGCCGGTGGCGGCGGTGCTCGCGGCGCAGCTGGCGGTGACGGCCGCGGCCGGGGTGTCGGCGCTGCGGGCCACGGGCCGGGGCGTCGCCCTCACAGCCGGGGGCTGCGCGGCCGCGGCGGCCCTGGACGTGTCCCTGACGGCCCTGGACGGCCGCCTGGCCACCTTCGCGGTGTTCGGCCTGCTGGGGGCCGGCTGCGCGCTGGGGGCGGCGTACGGGCCCGCCGAGCGGCCCGTGCGGGCGGGCGGGGCGGTGTGCGGCGTCGGGTTCGCGACGGCGACGGCGGTGGCGGTGGGCGCGTCGGCGGGGCTCGCCGTGCCGTGGCGGGCGGTCGCCGTACTGGCGGTCCCGGCCCTGGTGGTGGCGCTCGCCCCGCGGCTGGGTCCGGTACGGGTCCCCTCCGAGGTGGCGGCGGGCGCGGCCGGGGTGCTCGCGGTACTCCTGGCGGCCGGGGACGGGCCGGTGTCGGCCCTGGTCCTCGCGCTGGGCGGGGTGCTGTGCGCGGGCGCCGCGGTGCGCCCGGACCGGCGGGCCCTGGGCTGGGCCGCGGGGGCGTTGTTCGTGGCGGCCTCGTGGGTACGGCTCGGCGCGTCGGGGGTGACGGCGGCGGAGGCGTACACGCTGCCGGTGTCGGTGCTCGCCCTGGCGGTGGGTCTGGTGCGGCGCCGCCGGGACCCGGCGGCCTCGTCCTGGGCGGCGTACGGTCCGGGACTGGCGGCGACCCTGCTGCCGAGCCTGGTGGCCGTCTGGGGGGACCCGTACTGGCCGCGCCCGCTCGTGCTGGGCCTGGCGGCGCTGGGCCTGACCCTGGGCGGGGCGCACCGCAGGCTGCGGGCGCCGCTGCTGCTGGGCGGGGCGACCCTGGCGGGGGTGGCCGTGCACGAGCTGGCCCCGTACGTGGTCCAGGTCGTCGGGGCGCTGCCGCGCTGGCTGCCCCCGGCCGCGGCGGGTCTTCTCCTGCTGGTGGTGGGGGCGACGTACGAGAAGCGGCTGCGCGAGGCGCGCAGACTCCGGGAGGCCGTGGGCCGGCTCCGCTGAAGGAGGTCGGGGCGGGTACGACAGAGGCCCGAAGACTCTTCCGAGTCTTCGGGCCTCTGCTCCGGGTGGGCGATACTGGGTTCGAACCAGTGACCCCTTCGGTGTGAACGAAGTGCTCTCCCACTGAGCTAATCGCCCGGACGCACCGCAAACATTACCGCATGTCAGCGGTGCTCCATGACCACCCCCGGACGGTCACTGGTCCTTCAGGTTCCACGGCAGGGTGAGGCCGTACTTCCACAGGTAGAAACCGATCAGCGCGCCCGCGATGGCCAGGCCGACGCCGGTGAGGATGATGTTGCGGCGGCGCACCTTCGGGTCGAGCGCCTTCTGTGCGGCTTCACTGACCTTGCGCTTGGTCCAGCGCAGGACGAGGTGGGCCCAGGCGAACTCGGTGGCCCAGATCGCCAGGCCGGCGAAGATCGCCACCCAGCCCGGACCGGGCAGGACGAGCATGGCGATGCCCGCCCCGATGACGGCCAGGCCGACGATGAAGACGCCGACCTGCCAGCTCAGGTGCAGGCTGCGGTTGGCCTTGATGAACGCGGGCGCCTTCGAGACGTGGGGCGTCTCTTCGGCGGCCGGTTCGGTGGTGGCGGACTCGTCGGTCCCGCGGTCACTCCCCGTATTCATGCCCCGAATCTACCGGAGCCGGAAGCACACGTGAATGCCGCTTTGGATCCGCCGTTCGAGGGACCCAGAGGTCCGCAAAACGGTCAGAGGGGTTTACAACGGCACCGTAGGTGGCATGTCGATTTCGCCGACGTGCGAATCCCCGAGCGCACACTGAGCGAAAGGCCCTGGCGCTTATGAACACCACGGTCAGCTGCGAGCTGCACCTGCGCCTCGTTGTGTCGAGCGAGTCCTCACTGCCTGTTCCCGCGGGCCTGCGGTATGACACGGCCGACCCCTACGCCGTGCACGCCACCTTCCACACCGGCGCCGAGGAGACGGTCGAATGGGTATTCGCCCGCGACCTCCTCGCAGAGGGTCTCCACCGGCCCACCGGAACCGGCGACGTCCGCGTCTGGCCGTCCCGCAGCCACGGTCAGGGCGTCGTGTGCATCGCCCTGAGCTCACCGGAGGGAGAAGCGCTGCTCGAAGCACCCGCCCGAGCCCTCGAATCGTTCCTCAAGCGGACGGACGCCGCGGTCCCACCCGGGACCGAACACCGGCACTTCGACCTCGACAAGGAGCTCTCCCACATCCTGGCCGAAAGCTGAGCCAGGCCTACAGCCGCTCGACACCGTCCGACTCGGGGCGACGGTGCGGGTCGGACAACCACATACGGCAGTGCCGGCGCTGTTCCCGCGGAAGCCGACCGCGGGGACGGCGCCGGTGCGTTTGGGCCCGCCCGGGGAGGTAACCGCTAGAGTCGGCCCCCCAGCGGCGGCGGCGGTCCGTCGCCGCAATGCCGGCCTCCAGGGAGCGACCCCGTGCAGATCCCCCACGACACCCGTCGCGCGCTCGACGTCGTCGTCGCGCTGGTGAACACCGCGGCCGAGCCGGACCAGCCGGACGGCCTGTCCGACGTCGCCGCAGTGCGCGGCTTCGTCAAGGAGCACGCGATCAGCGACGTCGGCGAGCTCGGCGCCCGCGACCTCGCCGGCGTGCGGACCGTGCGCGGCAAGTTCGCCCAGGTCTTCGCGGCGCCGAACTCCCGTGCGGCGGCGGCACTGATCAACGAACTCGTCGCCACCGCGGGCACCACCCCGCAGCTCACCGACCACGACGGCTACGACTGGCACGTGCACTACTTCGCGCCGGGCGCCTCGGTGGGCGACCACCTGGCGGCGGACGGCGGTATGGCGCTCGCCTTCATCGTGGTCTCCGGGGAGCAGGAGCGGCTGCGCCGCTGCGAGGCCCCGGACTGCCGGCGGGCCTTCGTGGACCTGTCCCGCAACCGCTCCCGCCGCTACTGCGACAGCCGGACCTGCGGGAACCGGCTGCACGTGGCCGCCTACCGGGCGCGCCGCAAGGAAGCCGACTCCCAGCCGGAGGGCTCAGAGCAGGTACAGGTCGTGGACGGCGGCGAACAGCAGCAGGCTCCCGATCACCCCTAGGAAGATCATCAGCGGGGGCTGGGACAGGGCGAAGAGGCAGCCGCGCCCCTCGGGGGAGAGCGGGGCCGGCGGAACGGCGGCCTGGGCGAGGGGGACCTCGGCGACGGAAGGGAGAGCCTGCGGCTCGTCCTGCGATGTGTCGAGCATGTCCGGGCGATGATCGCGCAGCGCGTCCCGGATCGGCCCCCAACACGCCATTCGGGGGGCGGGAGTTCGCCCTCTCTCGTCAGTTCAGGTGGTTTCCCGCCACTTCTCCCCCGCGCCCGGCCGCACCTGCGCTATGGCCTCGGGCAGCCTTCCGGGCGCCGCGCGGGCCACGGCGTCAGATGCCGTGCTTCTTGAGGATGGCCTCGATGTCGGAGAAGTCCTCGGCCGGGGGCGCGGCGGCGGCCGGCGCGGAACCGGTACGGGCTCCGGTGCCGAGGGAGGGGGCGGAGGCGGCGGGGGCCACGGCCTCCCGGGCCGCACCTCCCCGGGCGGCCTTCGCGGGCCGCTCCGCGCCGAGGCCCCGGCGCTCCACCGCCCGGGTGGTCACGAGGAGCAGCCAGGCCAGGCCCAGCAGCCCGAAGCCGATCCAGACGGACGGCTTGAAGACGATCCCGGACAGCCACTCCACCACGCCGGTCATCACCAGGCCCACCGGCACCAGGGAGTACGCCGCGATGCGCGTGGCGGTCAGGAAGCGCCTGCGGTACGCGGTCACCGCGGCGATGCCCAGTCCCGCGGCGGACACCGCGGAACATATGGTTTCGGCGAGCATGCGGTCCTCCGACCCTGGACGGATGGGCGATCTGTCCCTTCCATCCTGCACCGGCGGGTGCCGTCGGGGCCACGTCCGGAGGGCCTGCGGCCCGGATCTCCGGGAGATCTCGGGGTCGGATCTCCTCCCCGGGGGGTCTGGGAGACTGTCCGCATGACCGATTCCGTGATCCTCGACGTCTGGTGCGAACTCCAGTGCCCGGACTGCCACAGCGCTCTGGACGACGTGCGCGCCCTGCGGGCCCGCTACGGCGACCGGCTGGACATCCGGCTGCGCCACTTCCCCCTGGAGAAGCACAAGCACGCCTTCGCCGCCGCGCAGGCCGCCGAAGAGGCCGCGGAGCAGGGCAAGGGCTGGCCGTACGCGGAGGCCGTCCTGGCCCGCACCGCCGAGCTCGGTGAGCGCGGCGAGGCCGTCCTGCTGGACGTGGCGCGCGAACTCGGCCTGGACGCGGAGGAGTTCGACACCGCGCTGATCGACGGCCGGCACATCCTGATCGTCGACGCCGACCAGGCCGAGGGCAAGGCCATCGGCGTGACCGGCACCCCGACCTACGTGATCGACGGCGAGCGCCTCGACGGCGGCAAGAGCCAGGAGGGCCTGCGCGCCCGCATCGAGGAGATCGCGGACCGGCTGCTCGCGGCCTGACGCCCTGCGCGCGGACCGGCCCGCCGCGGTGACGGCAGGCCGGCGGGTCTGCGGGCCGGCGGGCCTGCGGGTCCCCCGGACGCGGGACCCGCGGGTGCGGATACGTCAGTGCTGGATCGCCACGAGTCGGCTGCAGACGATCGCCACGTCGTATTCGTGCGGGAGGCGCGTATCGGTGTTGACGACGGTCACCTCCCACGACTCACTGACCCCCTTGATGGACTTCTGCACGACGAGCGTGGGCGGCGGCGTGCTGAGCGCGACACCACCGCTGTCGATGAGCCAGCCCGGGTCGCAGGCGAGGCTGACGTTCTGCGTCGCGCCTTCATGGACGAGGAAGGTCGTCTTGAGGGTGCGGGACTGCAGTTCGTAGCTGATGCCACCACGGGAGTGGTCGCAGCGGCCGGAACTGCGGTCGTCCTGGCCCCCGCAGTCGCCGTCCATGAACTGGTGCGGGGGGTCCGCGGCCACGACGGGCGGTGTCGCGGCGAAGGCCGGGGCCGAGAGGCCCGTCAGGGCGAGGGCCAGGGCGGCCGTCACCCCCGAGGCGAGCGCGGCCGGGCGGCGGACGCGGACACCGGGGTGTCCCGAGGTGCGGTGGGAGTTCAACTCTCGCTCCTTGCTCAGGGTCGGTTTCGGGTCCGCCTCGGATGCGGTGGCCCGCTTTCCTCGGAAACCGCCGCCGCTGCCGGAGCGCCTCCCGCCCCCGGAGCCGGCGCTCCCGCCCCCGGAGCCGGCGACTTCAGGGCTCCGTACACCAACCGCGTGCCGCCCGAGCGCACCCTCGCCTTACGGCGAGCATCCATGCGCACGCTCCTTGTCGACTCAGGATCCCGGCGACGATCCGATTACCGTTCTTGTACGCAAAACAGCTGTCGGGCAATCGGACCCCGCCCCTGATTCACCCCCGCCCACGGCAGTGCCCTTGTGATCGCCGGGCACGGCTCCCTCCCCCTGGGCGAAATGGCCGCCGGACGAGCGAGGGCGCGGAGCGTCGACCTCTAGATCAGCTCTTTGGCCCAGTTCAGGTCCGTGGTGACATAGCCGAGGGACTCGTACAGGCGCAGCGCCGGGGTGTTGGCGGCGAAGACGTGGAGGGCGAGGCGGCGGTGCCCGGCGGCCAGGGCGGCACGCTCCGCGAGGAGCATCAGGTCGCGCCCGTAGCCGTGTCCCCGGTGCTCCGCGGCGACCTCGACGTCGAAGACGTACGCGCCCTCCCCGGTCCCGGAGACCCAGACGTGCCCCACGGGGGCGCCGGCCGCCTCCAGGACGGTGAAGGTCGCTCCGAGGGTCTCCAGCCCCTGCGGGAGCTGCGTGTCGTGGTCGGCCCGCGCCTTGTTGCGGGCGGCCTCGGGGTCCATGCCCCGCCGGGTCCAGCTCGCGGCGTACTCCTCGCGGGCCCGCAGGTCCCAGTCCGCGTACTCGGCGCCCGTCATCGGGCGGCCCCGTACCCCGGTGGAGAGGGCGGGCGGGTCGGCCGGGAGGTCCTTGGCCATGTTGCGGCCCTGCTCGACGTAGCCCAGGGCCGCGGCCAGCCGCAGCCCGCCCGGCGAGCCGGCCGGTACGGAGATCCGCACCCGGCGGCAGCCCCAGCCGCGCAGCACCTCCTCGGCGGCGAGCGCCGCGACGGTGGCGCGGCCCCGGAGGCGGTCGCGTTCGTCGATGGCCAGGTCGCGGATCTCCCCCACGGTCGGCCCGAAGGGGGTGTCGGCGGCGATCAGCAGCGCCCCCACGCGCCTGCTGTTGACGCGGACCTCGTAGGGGCGCGAGCGGGCACCGTCCGCGCTCTGCCGGAGCGGCCCCGAGGGCCGCAGGGTGGTGGTCATCCGTCGAGTTCTACCCGTCCCGCGGCCCCGTGACTACGGGCCGTGCCCGCCGGTCCCGCTCAGGGGTCGATGTCGGAGGCGGCCCGCTCCTCGAAGATCCGCATCGCCTTGGCGGTGACCGGGCCCGGTGCGGCGGCCAGGGTGCGGCCGTCGACGCGGTGGACGGCCTGTACGTCGCGCAGCGTCGAGGTCAGGAAGACCTCCTCGGCGCGCTCCAGCGCGTCGAAGGGCAGGTCGGCCTCCTTGGCGCCGGTCCATTCGACGGCGAGCGCCCGGGTGATGCCGGCGAGGCAGCCCGAGGCCAGGGGCGGGGTGTACAGCTCGCCGTCGAGGACGACGAAGACGTTGGAGCCGGTGCCCTCGCAGAGCTGCCCGACGGTGTTGGCGAAGAGGGCCTCCGAGGCCCCCTCCCCGTGCGCGCGGGCCAGGGCCACCACGTTCTCGGCGTAGGAGGTGGTCTTCAGACCGGCCACGGCGGAGCGCTCGTTGCGCACCCAGGGCACGGTGATCACCGCGGTGGTGTCGGGGCGGCGGGCGGTCTCCCCGATGGCGACGGTCAGCGTGGGTCCGCTGTCGCCGCGCTCGGAGCCGAGCGGGGAGAGGCCGCCGGTGTAGGTGATCCGGAGCCGGCCGAGCGGCACGGGGTGTTCGGCCACCACGGCGGCGCAGGCGCGGCGCACCTCGTCGAGGTCGGGGTCGGGCAGGCCGAGGCCGCGGGCCGAGCGGGTCAGCCGGTCCAGATGGCGGGTGAGCGCGAAGAGGGTCCCGTCCTGGGCCTTGACCGTCTCGAAGACCCCGTCGCCCACGGTGAGCCCGTGGTCCATTGCGGACACCTTCGCGTCGTGCTCGTCCCGCAGCGTTCCGTCGAGCCAGATCCTCACCGTACGGTTCCTCCACTCAGGTCGCGGGCCCCGTTCGGGCCCGGCTCTCGCACCCCCGACGCTAGCGCGACCAGCCGGGCCGCCTTGAGCTCGGTCTCCGCCCACTCCCGCTCGGGGTCGGATCCCCAGGTGATGCCCGCTCCGGTCCCGAAGCACAGGCGGGGGCCGCCGGGGGCCGCGCGGTCGATCCAGAAGGTGCGGATGCCGACGGCGAGGGCGGCGGTGCCCCGGTCCGCGTCCACCCAGCCGATGCCGCCGCAGTAGGGGCCGCGCGGGGCGGTCTCCAGTTCGTCGATGATCCGCAGGGCGGAGGACTTGGGCGCGCCGGTGACGGAGCCGGGCGGGAAGGTGGCGGCGAGCAGCTCCGGCCAGCCCGCGCCCTCGGCGAGTTCCCCGCCGACGGTGGAGACCAGGTGGACGAGGCCGGGGTGCTCCTCGACGGCGCACAGCTCCGGGACGGTGACCGAGCCGGTCGCGCAGACCCGGCCCAGGTCGTTGCGGACCAGGTCCACGATCATCACGTTCTCGGCGTGGTCCTTGGGGAGCAGGTCGGCCACGGTGCGGCCGGTGCCCTTGATGGGGCCGGACTCGATGCGGCGGCCGTGGCGGCTCAGGTAGAGCTCCGGGGAGGCGCTGGCGATCTCCACGCCGTGGGCCGGCAGGCGGATCGTTCCTGCATACGGGGCCGGGTTCCCGCGCGCGAGCAGGGCGGTGAGGGCGTCCACGTCGGCCCGCGCGGGGTCCGGCAGCGGCGCGGACATCACGCGGCACAGGTTGGCCTGGTAGACCTCGCCCGCCTCGATGTACGCGCGTATCCGGCGCACGCCCGCGACGTACGCGTCGCGGTCGAGCGAGGAGGACCAGCGGCCGGCGGCCGGGCCGGACCAGGCCCCGGGCACGGGGGCCGGGACGGGGTCGGGACGCACGTCCCCGAAGCGCGCGCAGACCAGCCGGCCTTCGAAGTCTGCGGTCACCGCCCAGAAGCCGGAGGAGTCGAGGGCCGCGGGGTCACCGGTGACGTCACGGAGGTCGGTCGCGAGGAGGCCGCCGAAGCGGGCCAGGGGAGGCAGGTCGTGCACGGCTGCGAGTCTATGACCGGTGACGCGATGGCGCCGGTGAGGTGGCCGCCGGGTGACCGGTGGTGATCGGGCCGCAGCACGCTGCGGAAACGCGTTTTTGAGCTGGCCCGGGAATCCGCTAGAGTTCAACACGTCGCCAGGGAGCGAAGGGGAAAAACCCCGGAGCGAACACGGTGACCTGCGGACGTAGCTCAGTTGGTAGAGCACCACCTTGCCAAGGTGGATGTCGCGAGTTCGAGTCTCGTCGTCCGCTCGAAGTGGGGGATTTCTTCCCGAGAACCCCTACAGCTCCATGGTGGAGTGGCCGAGAGGCGAGGCAACGGCCTGCAAAGCCGTCTACACGGGTTCAAATCCCGTCTCCACCTCCAAGGACGATTAGCTCAGCGGGAGAGCGCTTCCCTGACACGGAAGAGGTCACTGGTTCAATCCCAGTATCGTCCACTGATCCGCAAGGATCCCCGCGCGATTAGCTCAGCGGGAGAGCGCTTCCCTGACACGGAAGAGGTCACTGGTTCAATCCCAGTATCGCGCACGCAGTACACGCATCACCTGCGGTTTCACACCGCGGTCCCGCGCGATTAGCTCAGCGGGAGAGCGCTTCCCTGACACGGAAGAGGTCACTGGTTCAATCCCAGTATCGCGCACCAGCTCCGGAAGCCCCGGCCGTTCCCACGGCCGGGGCTTTCGCGTTCCCGGGTGCCGACCGGTCTCAGGAGGAGAAGAGCATCCGGCCGAATCCGCCCTTGTGGTGGCCGTGGTGTCCGTGGCCGTGTCCGTGGCCGCCGTGCTGCGGGGCGCCCCAGGCCGGGGCCGGAGCCACGTGGGCCGGGTACGGGGCCGGCGGCGCGGCGGGCGGCGGGACCTGGCCGTACTGCTGGGCCGTGTACTGGGACTCCAGGCGGGTCAGCGCCTCCAGCTCGCCGTAGTCGAGGAAGATGCCGCGGCAACCGCTGCACTGCTCGATCTGGACGCCGTTGCGCTGGTAGGTGTGCATCATCGCGTGACACTTCGGACACTGCATGACCGGATCAACTCCTCGCCGTTCGCGTCGGCGCCGGATGCGTACCCGGCGCCTCCCGCTCACCCTACGACGGCATCAGGGCTCCAACTCGGCCCGGAGTGTAGCCATTCGGACACAGGAATCCAGCATCAGCCGCTCCCCCTCGTCCAGCGGGCGGCGGGCGGGTGCCGCCTTGGCGAGGGCGAGGGCCGCCGTCTGTACGGTCAGCGCCCGTGCGGCCAGGTCGAGTTCCGGCCAGGGGTCGCTGCCGGGCGGGCCGGCGGCCGGGCCGCCCGCGGCCCGGTAGGCGTCGAGGAAGCGCAGCCAGGCCTCCGGGGCGAGGATCCCGGCCGCGTACCAGGCGGCCGGGCGGGCGAGGTCCCAGGCGGGCGCGCCGAGGCCGAGGTCGTCGACGTCGATGAGCCGCCAGGGGCCGTCGGGGACGGGGTGGCGGACGAGCTGCCCGAGGTGCAGGTCGCCGTGGCACAGCACCGCCGCCCCGGCCGGGGGGACCGCCTCGCCCCGGGCCCAGTCCGGAAGGGTCGCGGCGGCGGCGCGGACCGCCCGGACCCCGTCCGGGTCGGACTGCGGGGCCCTGGACAGCCGGCGCAGGGCGCGGGCCACCTTGGCCGGGCCGCGCATCGGCGGAAGGGGTCCGGGGAGGTCCCGGAGCCCGGTCCGGTGCAGGGCCGCGAGCAGCCGGGCGGCCTCCTCCCAGGGGGCGTCCTCGGGGCGCGCCGGATCCACGGGGGTCCCGTAGGGCCACAGCGAGACGGTGCGGCCGTGGACGGCTCCGGTGCGCAGCGGGGGCAGCAGCACCCCGGCGAGGGGGCCGGAGCCCGCGACGCGGATGCGGGCCGCGAGGGCTTCGGGGTCGCTGCCGGGGGCGTGCGCCTTGGCCACGGTGTCCCCGCAGCGCACGACGGTCCCGTCGGGCCGGTCGGCGAGGAGGACGTAGGGCTGCGCGGGGCCGCCGCCGCGGGCCCAGGCGGCGAGGGCCGCGGGCAGCGGGGCGGGCAGCGGCAGTGCGCTCACGCGGCGGCCGCGGCGCGCGGCGGCGTGCCGCGGCGCGGGGGGTGCGTCGCCTCCCCGTCGTGGGCCTGCGTGCTCGTGGGGTCGTGGTCCGCGTCCGCCATGGGCCTCTCCTTCGCTCGGGACGAGGCTACGGGTGGCGGGGGCGGGACGAAAGAAAGGGTGCTGCCCGTCCGACTCCCCAGTCGTACGGGCAGCACCCTTCACCTGCCGTCCGTCGTCGATCCCCCGTCCCCACGGGGATTCGACAGGCCGATGTCCCGGTCCGGGCCGCTCTCCCGGACCCGGGGCGCCGCTCAGCGCCCCAGCATCACGCCAACGGACGACGCCTGTGCCGCCACCTGGTCGAAACCTCCGAAGAGGAAGAGCAGGAGGGCGGCCAGGGGGAGGACCATCGCCGCGGCCACCAGCGGGTGGCGCGTACCGGACTCATGGCTGTTGAACGCGAATGCCTTGCGTCCCTGCCGGGCGATGTCCGCCATGGTCCTCTCCCTGTCGTCTGGCAGCGGCGGGTTCGTGACCTCGGGGGACGAGTGCGCCACCCGCCGCTTGTCTTCAACACTAGGTGCGCGGAAGGCCCCTGGCCTCATGCCCTCGTACCCTTTGCCGGGCCTCCGGGAGGATGACGAGGGCCTCCCCGGAGTACTCCCCTGGGTGGAGACCGCTTCCCCGTCATGGGGGACTTCCCGGAGGGGATGACCGGAGGGTAGTGACTTCGCTCACTTCCGTCACTCCCCGCACACGCGTGTCCGCGTACGGGCGGTTGACCGCGTCACCCGGCGGCTCCCGCCGCTCCCCCGCCGGGACGAGCCCGCACGGGGCCGCCGTCGGCGCCAATCCCCTTGGCGCGAGGGCCGTTTGGGCGCCCTGTCCGCCGCGGGTCCGGGGGCGGGGGCCGGGGGCGGTGCACCCTCAAGTGGCCTGCCCCGTACTGAGGATCGAATCCTCCGACGAGGGCGCGGCCTCTGAGCGCTCTTGCCGGATGGTCCGTAAGCTGTGCCAGGTCAACAGGACGACCGGTCAGCGGGGTGGACATGGCGATGATGCGGCTCCGGCGCGAGGACCCGCGTGTCGTCGGCTCGTTCAGGCTGCACCGCAGGCTCGGCGCGGGCGGCATGGGCGTGGTCTACCTGGGGTCCGACCGGCGCGGTCAGCGCGTCGCCCTGAAGGTGATCCGGCCCGACCTGGCCGAGGACCAGGAGTTCCGCTCACGCTTCGCGCGCGAGGTGTCCGCCGCCCGGCGGATCCGCGGCGGGTGCACCGCGCGGCTGGTGGCCGCCGACCTGGAGGCCGAGCGCCCCTGGTTCGCCACGCAGTACGTGCCCGGACCCTCGCTGCACGACAAGGTGGCCGAGGAAGGCCCCCTGACGGCCGCGCAGATCGCCGCCATCGGCGCCGCGCTCTCCGAGGGCCTCGTCGCCGTGCACGAGGCGGGCGTGGTCCACCGCGACCTCAAGCCCTCGAACATCCTGCTGTCCCCCAAGGGCCCGCGGATCATCGACTTCGGCATCGCCTGGGCGACCGGGGCGAGCACCCTGACCCACGTGGGGACGGCCGTCGGCTCCCCCGGCTTCCTCGCCCCCGAGCAGGTGCGCGGCGCCGCCGTCACCCCCGCCACCGACGTCTTCGCGCTCGGCGCCACCCTCGCCTACGCGGCCACCGCCGACTCCCCCTTCGGGCACGGCAGTTCCGAGGTCATGCTGTACCGGGTGGTGCACGAGGAGCCCCACCTGGTCGGCGTACCGGACGCCCTCGCGCCGCTGGTCCGGGCCTGCCTGGCCAAGGACCCCGAGGAGCGGCCGACGACCCTGCAGCTGTCCATGCGGCTGAAGGAGATCGCGGCCCGCGAGGCGCAGGGGCTGGGCGACGGCCGGCCGCCGGTGCAGCGGCCGCGGCCCGACCGGCCGGTGGGGCGGCTCGCAGACCAGACCGCCCTCTACACCGAGCAGAGCAGCGTGGACCGGCGCACTCCGGGCGCCGGCACGCCCGCCCCCAGGGCGCAGGCCCCGCACGGCGGACCTCCCTCGCGGCCCTCGTCCCCGCGCAACCCCGGTTCCACCGCCGGGCGTACGGGCGGCCGTCCGGCTCCGCGGACCACCGGCACGGGGCGCCGGCCCTCGCGGCCGGACCCGAAGCTGATGCGGCAGCGGCTGATCGTGTTCGTCGTGGTGACGCTCCTGGTGGCGCTGGGCATCGCCCTGGCGCAGAAGATCTAGGGCCACCGGCCCGTACGGCGGTGCCGGGCCCCGAGGGGTCCGGCACCCGGCCGGGTCAGGCCCGGTGGCCGCCGGCCACCGCGTAGAAGGCGACGGCCGCGGCCGCGCCCACGTTGAGCGAGTCCACGCCGTGCGCCATGGGGATGCGCACCCATTCGTCGGCGGCGACCAGCGCCTGCGTGGACAGGCCGTCGCCCTCCGCCCCGAGCATCAGCGCGACCCGTTCGAGGGACTGCGGGGCGGCCTCGTCGATCGGCGAGGCCTTCTCGTGCGGGGTGAGGGCCAGGAGCTTGAAGCCCGCCTCCCGCACCGAGTCCAGGCTCTTGGGCCAGGCGTCGAGGCGGGCGTAGGGGACGGAGAACACCGCACCCATGGAGACCTTCACCGAGCGGCGGTAGAGCGGGTCCGCGCAGTCGGGCGACAGCAGCACCGCGTCCATGCCGAGGGCGGCGGCGCTGCGGAAGATGGCTCCGATGTTGGTGTGGTCGTTGACCGCCTCCATGACGGCCACCCGGCGGGCCGACGCGAGCAGGTCCTGCGCCGTGGGCAGCGGCTTGCGCTGCATGGAGGCGAGGGCGCCGCGGTGCACGTGGTAGCCGGTGACGCGTTCGGCGAGCTCCGGGCTGACGGCGTAGACCGGGGCCGGGAGCTCGTCGATGACGTCGCGCATGACGTCGACCCACTTGGCGGAGAGCAGCATGGAGCGCATCTCGTAGCCGGCGTCCTTGGCCCGTCTGATGACCTTCTCGCCCTCGGCGATGAAGAGGCCCTCGGCGGGCTCGCGGCGGCGCCGCAGCTCCACGTCGGTCAGGCCCGTGTAGTCGCGCAGGCGGGGGTCGTCGGGGTCTTCGACGGTGATGAGATCAGCCACAGGGTGATACTGCCTTGTCGTGGGTGTGGTGCCAACGGCCTGTCAGGCGTCGGTGGCGGGGAGGGCGCCGGACGCGTTCACGCGGACGACCTCGCCGATGACGATCACGGCCGGCGGGCGGACCTCCTCGGCGCGCACGGTCTCACCGACCGTGGCGAGGGTGGCGTCCACCCGGCGCTGGGTGGCCGTGGTGCCCTCCTGGACGACCGCGACCGGGGTGTCGGCGGAGCGGCCGTGGCGGATCAGGGCCTCGGCGATCAGGCCGATCTTGTCGACGCCCATGAGGATCACCAGGGTGCCGGTGAGCTTCGCGAGGGAGGCCCAGTCCACCAGGGAGCGCGGGTCGTCGGGGCCGACGTGTCCGCTGACCACGGTGAACTCGTGCGCCACCCCGCGGTGGGTGACGGGGATCCCGGCGGCGCTCGGCACCGAGATGGAGCTGGAGATGCCGGGGACGACCGTGCAGGGGATGCCGTGCTCGGCGAGGGCCTGCAGCTCCTCCATGCCACGGCCGAAGACGTACGGGTCCCCGCCCTTGAGCCGGACGACGGCCTTGCCCGCCTTGGCGTGCTCGATCAGGGCGTTGTTGATGGCCTCCTGGGCCATGAAACGGCCGTACGGGATCTTCGCCGCGTCGATGACCTCGACGTGCGGCGGGAGTTCGTCGAGGAGGTCGCGGGGGCCGAGCCGGTCGGCGATGACCACGTCGGCCTCGGCGAGCAGGCGGCGGCCGCGCACGGTGATCAGGTCCGGGTCGCCGGGGCCGCCGCCGACGAGGGCGACACCGGGGGTGGCCTTGTGGCGGTGCGCGGGGGCGGTGAGGGTGCCGTCGCGCAGCCCCTCGACGACCGCGTCGCGGACGGCGGCCGAACGGCGGGGGTCGTTGCCGGTCAGCACGGCGACGGTGACGCCCTCGATGCGGCCGGTGGCGGGGGTCCAGGCCGTGGCGGCGGAGGCGTCGTCGGCGCGCACGCACCAGACGCGCTCGCGCTCGGCCTCGGCGGAGGCCCGCTCGTTGTCCTCGCGGTTCTGGGTGGCGATCAGGGCGTACCAGGCGTCGGCGAGGTCGCCCTCCCGGTAGCGGCGGCGTTCCC
Source organism: Streptomyces sp. NPDC004667 (assembly GCF_040609475.1). Taxonomy (NCBI): domain Bacteria; kingdom Bacillati; phylum Actinomycetota; class Actinomycetes; order Kitasatosporales; family Streptomycetaceae; genus Streptomyces; species Streptomyces sp. NPDC004667. Next base: position 44,476 of record NZ_JBEXKC010000068.1, read on the forward strand.
AGCGGATCTCGCCGGTCTCCGCCATCGCGTCCACGGAGGGGGTCGCGGAGGGGGAGATCAGCAGGACGTCGGCGCCGGCCGCGATGAGGGCGGGCAGGCGGCGCTGGGCGACCTGACCGCCGCCGATGACGACGACGCGGCGCCCGGCCAGGCGGAGTCCTACGGGGTAGGCGGGGTATGCCGGGTTTGCCATGGCGGTTGCGGCTCCTGATGCGGCGAGGGGTCGGCGGGCCGCTGCTGCGCTGGAGCGGCGTGGCGGGCGGCGTGCGGATGCCCGCCCGGGACCACGATACGACCCATCCGGGGCGGGGGTACCTGCGGGGGCTGCGCGGGCTTTGGGGTTCGGCGCCGCTGCGCGGGGCTGGGTCCCCTACCCGCCCTTCCACCGTTCCCCGGGCTCCGCCCGGACCCGTTCGGGGGCTCCGCCCCCGGACCCCCGCGCCTCAAACGCCGGCGGGGCTGGATTTCCGCCTGGCGGCGGCTGGATTGCCCGCAG
>NZ_JBEXKC010000069.1:0-44571 GCF_040609475.1 Streptomyces sp. NPDC004667
GCCATGCCGATGCCGAAGCCGCCGATGATGCGCCACATGGCGAGGTCCCAGAGGGCGAACGGCAGGGCGGAGCCGATGGCGCTCGCGGTGAAGAGGACCGAGGCGATCTGCATGCAGCGGATCCGGCCGATCCGGTCGGCGATGCGGCCGGCCGTGGCCGCGCCGAAGGCGCAGCCGATCAGCGCTGCCGCGATCACCTGGGCGAGGACGGCGGACCCGACGTCGAAGCGGTCCCGGATCGCCTCGACCGCGCCGTTGATGACGGAGCTGTCGTATCCGAAGAGGAATCCGCCCATGGCCGCGGCCGCGGTGATGAAGATGACGTGCCCGAGGTGCTCGGGGTGCGAGGGGCTGGGCCCGCCGGGCGCCGGTGTCTTCGCTGTGCTGCTGGTCAAGGTGTGCTCCGTGGGGGTTTCGTCCGTTCTCCTAGTGGCGCACAGGTCAAGATCGGGCACCACCGGAAGACCGGGAGACAGCGGAGCGAGCCTATGCGTTCATTTCCTGAAGTCAATAGTTGGCGTGAAGGTCGCGTTAAGCGGCCTGCCGGGACCTTGATTTCACTTCTTGAAAACTGAAGGGGTTTAGCGCAGCCGCTGGCTGATCACCTTCGAGACGCCGTCGCCCTGCATCGAAACGCCGTAGAGCGCGTCCGCGACCTCCATCGTCCGCTTCTGGTGGGTGATGACGAGCAGCTGCGAGCTCTCCTGGAGCTCCACCATGATCCGGATCAGCCGCTGGAGGTTGGTGTCGTCCAGGGCCGCCTCGACCTCGTCCATCACGTAGAACGGACTGGGCCGGGCCTTGAAGATGGAGACCAGCAGCGCCACGGCCGTCAGCGAGCGCTCGCCGCCCGACAGCAGCGACAGCCGCTTGACCTTCTTGCCCGGCGGGCGGGCCTCGACGTCCACGCCGGTCGCCAGCATGTCGTCCGGGTCGGTGAGCACGAGCCGGCCCTCGCCGCCGGGGAACAGCCGTGAGAACACGCCCTCGAACTCGCGGGCGGTGTCGTGGTAGGCCTCGGTGAAGACCTGCTCCACCCGCAGGTCCACTTCCTTCACCACTTGAAGGAGGTCGGCCCGCGTCTTGCGCAGGTCGTCGAGCTGCTCGCTGAGGAACCGGTGCCGCTCCTCGAGCGCCGCGAACTCCTCCAGCGCGAGCGGATTGACCTTGCCGAGCTGCTGGTAGGCGCGCTCGGCCGCCTTCAGACGCTTCTCCTGCTCGGCCCGGACGAACGGACCGGGCCGGTTGCGGGGGTCCCGCGGGTCTTCCGGAAGGACCTCGCCCTCGGCCGGCGGGGACGGCGGGACCGGCTGCTCCGGCCCGTACTCCGCGAGCAGGGCCGTCGGCTCCACGCCCAGCTCCTCCAGCGCCCTGGTCTCCAACTGCTCGATCCGCAGCCGCTTCTCGGCGCCCAGCACCTCGCCCCGGTGCACGGAGTCGGTGAGCTTGTCGAGCTCGGCCTTCAGGTCACGGCCCCGGCCGCGGGCCTCGCCGAGCTCCCGCTCGCACAGCCCCTTGGCCCCCTCGGCCGCCGTACGCTCCCGGTCCGCGCGGCCGATCGACACCTCCAGGTGCGCCAGCAGCTGCCGCGCGCCCTCGGCGACGGCCCGGCCCACCTCGGCCTCGTGGCGCAGCCGCTGCCGGCGCCGTTCCGCCCGGGTCCGGGCATCGCGTTCCGCGCGGGCCGCGCGGTCCAGCCCGTCCGCGCGGCCGGCCAGTGCCTTGACCCGCTCCTCGTGGGTGCGCAGTTGCAGGCGGGCCTCCATCTCGGTCTGCCGGGCGTTCGCCCCGTCGGCCGCGAGCCGGTCCCGTGCCGAGGTGTCGGGTTCCCGCTCCACGGGCATCTCCTCCACCGCCGCGAGCCGCTCCGCGCACTCCTCCACCTCCACCCGGGCCCGTTCCAGCGCCTCCTCGGCCTTGGCCGCGGCCTGGGCGCTGCGTTCGGCTTCGCCGAGGGCCCCCTTCGCCTGCCCGGCCAGCCGCCCGAGCTGCTGCGCGACCCCGGCGCGGGCCTGCTCCCCGGCCCGGCGCCGCTCGGCGAGCTCCTCGACGAGGGCGGCTGCCGCCGCCCGGCGGGCCCGGGCCTCCGCCTCGGCCCCGGTCAGCTCCCGGCACTCCCCGTCCAGCCGCTCCAGCTCCGCCGCCGCCTCGTCGACGGCGGCCCGCACCTCGATCAGGCTGGGCGCGCCCGCGGAACCGCCGTGCGCGAGGTGCTCCCCGAGGACGTCCCCTTCGGTGGTCACCGCGACCAGGCCGGGGTGCCCGGCCACCACCGCTTCGGCCTCCTCCAGGGTCCCGACCACGACGTGGTCCCGCAGCACCCAGGCCACGGCCCGGCGCACCTCGGCGTCCCCGCCCACCAGCGCGGCGGCCTCCCGCCATGCGGGCCCGCCCGCGGTCAGGACCGGAGCCTGCGGCGCCCTCGCCCCGGGCTCGGCATCGCGGCCGACGGCAGCGGCGGGGGCCGGGTGGGGGACGTCGTGCGGACCCCGGTCCCGTACGGGCAGGGCGCCACCGCCGCCGAGCGCGGGAGCCGCGTCCGGGACCGCCGCGCCCGGAGCCTGACCCGGGACCGCCGCGTCCACGACGCGGCCCGGTGCGGGGATCGCTCCGCCGCGGGCCGGGCCCGGACCCGGGACCGCCGCCGGGGCCACCAGGAACGTGGCGCGGCCCGCGTCGGCGGCCCGCAGGTGGCGGATGGCCAGGGCCGCCGCCGCCGGGGAGGCCACGGCCACCGCGTCGGCGGCGGCCCCGAGCGCCGCCGCCACCGCCACCCCGTACCCGGGAGCCACCGTCACCCGCTCGGCGGCCGGCCCCAGCAGTCCGGCCAGACGTTCGCGCGCCGCGAGCAGCGCCCCCGTCCCGTCCTTGCGCCGCAGCCCCAGCGCGAGCGCCTCCCGCCGCGCCGACACGGCGGCCCGGGACCGTTCCGCCGAGGTCAGCGCCTCCCGGGCGGCGGCCAGCGCGGCCTCCGCCCCGGTCAGCGCGGCCCGCGCCGCGTCGTACTCGGCCTCCACCGCCGGGTCTTCGAGCCCGCCGACCTCCTCGGCCAGCGCCTCGTACTCCTCCCGGGCGGCCTCCGCCCGGACCCGTGCCTCGTCCCGGGCGGCCACGAGCCGGTCGATCTCGGCCTCGGCGGCTCCGGCCCGGGAGCGGGCCGCGCCCAGCCGCCCGGTCAGCCGGGCCAGTTCCTCCCGCCGGTCGGCGATGGCCCGAGCCGCGTCCCGCAGCCGCCGTTCCTCCTCGGCGAGGGCCCGCTCCAGCCCGGCCCGGTGCTCGGCGGTGTCCTCCAGCGCGCGCTCGGCGGCCTCCAGCGCGGCGGTGAGCTCCGCCTCCTGCTCCCGGATCCGGGCGGCCTCCCGTTCCAGTTCCTCCGGGTCGCGGCCGCGCCGTTCGTCCTCCACCGGGGCCGACGCGCTCTTGATCCGCGCCACCGCCAGGGACTCGGTCCCCCGCACCCGCTCGGCCAGCTGGGAGAGCTCGTGCCAGGTCTGCTGCGCCCGCTGGAGCCGGGGCGCGAGGCGGCGTACCGATTCCTCCAGCGCGGCCTCCTGCCGCAGCGCCCCGGCCAGGTCACGTTCGGCGGACTCCTTGCGCTCCTTGAGCGCGGCCTCGTCGGAGATCTCCGCGTCGAGGGCTCCCCGCAGCGCCACCAGGTCGTCGGCGAGCAGCCGCAGTCGCGCGTCGCGCAGGTCGGCCTGGATCACGGCCGCCCGCCGGGCCACCGCCGCCTGCCGGCCCAGGGGCTTGAGCTGGCGCCGCAGTTCGTCCGTCAGGTCCTGCACCCGCGCGAGGTTGGCCTGCATCGCGTCGAGTTTGCGCAGCGCCTTCTCCTTGCGCTTGCGATGTTTGAGTACCCCCGCGGCCTCCTCGATGAAGGCGCGCCGGCCCATCGGGTCGGCGTGCAGGACGGAGTCGAGCCGGCCCTGCCCGACGATGACGTGCATCTCGCGGCCGATGCCGGAGTCGGAGAGCAGCTCCTGGATGTCGAGGAGCCGGCAGGTGTCCCCGTTGATCTGGTACTCGCTGCTGCCGCCGCGGAACATGATCCGCGTGATGGTGACCTCGGCGTACTCGATCGGCAGCGCGCCGTCGGAGTTGTCGATGGTGAGGGAGACCTCGGCCCGCCCCAGCGGGGGGCGGCCCGTGGTCCCGGCGAAGATGACGTCCTCCATCTTCCCGCCGCGCAGGGATTTGGCTCCCTGCTCCCCCATGACCCAGGACAGCGCGTCCACCACGTTGGACTTGCCCGATCCGTTGGGCCCCACGACGCAGGTGATGCCCGGTTCGAAGCGGAGGGTGGTCGCGGAGGCAAAGGATTTGAAGCCACGCAGGGTCAGGGACTTGAGGTGCACGCCGCCGGACTCTACCTTTCACGTTCGGTTTCGCCCATGAAGGTGCAGGGCACATCAGACGTTAAAGGAATGGGCCCCCCACCTGGCCCCGTGCGGGCTCCCGGCGGGAAGGCGGCGGAGAAGGACGCGGAGCGGGACGGCGCGTCGGTGAAAGAAAGAAGGGACGCCGGAGCGTCCCTTGCAGATCATGCGGGGCTGGAGTGGAACGACGAATAGCGCGGATCAGGTGAGCGCAGGCTCCGCCTGGGGTACGTCGAGGTCAATGCTGTCCAGCAGCGAGTCTCCGTGCTGAGCGGCGGCAGCGTTCAGTGCGTCGTTCTCGGACTGGATCCGTCCGAGCTCGGACTCGAGGTCCTGGACGCGCTGCTGAAGCCGTCGCATCTCGGCGAGGAGTCGCGGGTCGGAACCGCCGACGTAACCGAGAAGCGCCTTTGCCATGATGGATGGTCCTCCACACTGAGTGACCGACCGAAGCGGTGTGGGTCGTGAGGGAATCGCACCCGCGGATGTCCGGCAGCGACCGTTAGTCACTGCGCTTACTACTGCCAGCACTGCCAAACAGCTCAGGTGCGCGGGGCTTCCAGCGTCTCACCAAAAAGTTTGACGGTCAACACGATCACGCCCCGTATCGGCGGGCGGTCCGGCCGGCTCGGGCGGCGGGGAGGTCGGCCTCGGTTCCGAGCCTTCCACGATTCGATCTCCCCGGCAACGGCTCGACGGCGAATGCGCAGTTCCGACCGTGTGTGGTCCATCCGGCGATGCGATCAGTCCATGATCGGTCGATCGGTCACCGGATCTCGAAGCCGTCGTAGCCGCCGCGCGGTGTGCCCCAGATCTCTGTCACCCCGTCCACCCGCCCGGGCGTGTCGGCGGAGCGGAGCCAGTCCAGCAGCCGGTGGCAATTCTCACGTTGACCTTCCGCCACCACCTGCACTCGGCCGTCGTCGAGATTGAGCGCGAAGCCGGCCATCCCTCCGATCTCCAGAGCATTGGCCCTGGTGAACCAGCGGAAGCCCACTCCCTGTACTCGGCCGCGTACCCAGGCGGTCAGCCGGACGTCTTCATTCATGCATGAACGCTAACGGGGCAAACGATTCCGGAGCACACCGCCCCCCTGGACATATCGGCTACAGTCCCCCACCAATGCTTCACCCGTTCGGGCGAGCAGGGTCGATCTTGCGAGGGAAGGCAAGCCGCCGATGGGACGCCACCGACTCCACGCCACGCCGCGCCGCGGCGTCCGGCGCCGCACCGTCGTGCTGGGCGGGGTGCTCGGCGTCTCCGTGGCGGTGGGTCTCGGCACGGCGGCCGTCACGACCGGTTTCGTACCGGTCGGCGGCTCCTTCCCCTACGTGGGCACGGACTCCGGGAGCCGGACGGAGGCCGGGGCGCAGCCGTCGGCGAGCCCCGAGCGGCAGGCGCCGGAGCAGCAGGGCGGCCTGGCCAACCTGTCCGGCCGCGCCTCCTCCGCCCCCGAGACGGGCGCCCCCTCGGCCACCCCCTCGGCCTCGGCCTCCCCTTCGGTCTCGGCCTCCCCGTCGGCCCAGCCCTCGACGGCCCAGCCCTCGACGGCGCCCTCCTCGTCGGCACCGACCGAGGAGCCGGAGAAGAGCGCCGCCCCGAAGACCACGAAGCCTGCGCCGCCGAAGACGGTCGCGCCGAAGCCCCCGGCTCCCAAGCCCTCCGCGACGACGCCCGACGACGGGCACTCCGCGGAGGAGGCAGCCGTCCTCGCGCTGGTGAACCAGGAGCGCGCTCAGGCCGGCTGCGTCGCGGTCCGCGCGAACCCGCCGCTGGCCGCGCTGGCCTCGGCCTTCAGCAAGGACATGGCCGTACGGGGCTTCTTCGACCACACCGACCCGGACGGGAACACCCCCTGGAACCGTGCCGAGAAGGCCGGGATCTCCGGCCTCGGCGGCGAGAACATCGCGCGCGGCCAGGGTGACGCCAAGTCCGTGATGGAGGCCTGGATGAAGAGCCCGGGCCACAAGGCGAACATCCTCAACTGCGAATACCGGACCCTGGGCGTGGGCGTCCACTTCGGGGCCGGCGGCCCCTGGTGGACCCAGGACTTCGGCTTCTGACGGTCCCGCCCGCCCGGATTCCGGGCGGGCCCGCGGGCCGACCGCCCCGGTGTCGGTCAGACGCCGGACGCCGCCAGCGCCGCCCGGCCGGCCAGGACCACGCGGGCGTGCTCCGCAACCCGGCGGCCGAGGTGCTCGGCGGTCGCGATGTCGGCCTTGTGCACGCCCTCCGGGCCCTCGTCGGAGTTGGTCTGGGCCGCCGCGCCGGAGGAGAAGCCGAGGCGGTTGAGGTCGAACTCGGTACCGGCGGTGGAGTTCCAGCCCGGCTTCAGACCCAGGTTGACCCAGCTCATGCCGTGCTGGGAGGCCAGCATCTGGAAGAACTGCAGGGTGTTCAGCTTGTCTCCGGCCTTGGAGGCGGAGTTGGTGAAGCCCGCGGCGATCTTGTCCTGCCACACATCGCCGAACCAGCGCTTCGAGGTGGCCTCGGCGAAGACGTGGAAGGCGCCGGAGGCGGTGCCCATGTAGGTCGGGGAGCCGAAGACGATCGCGTCGGAGCCGTCGAGCAGTTCCCACTCGGCGTCGGTGATCGCGTCGACCTTGATCAGGTGGACCGTGGCACCCGTGGCGGCGGCGCCCTCCCGCACGGCCTCGGCGACGACGGCGGTGTGCCCGTAGCCGGAGTGGTAGGCGATCGAGACGACGGGGGCGGACGCGGTGGTGGACATGACGGTTCTCCTCAAGAGCGGGTGCGGGTGCACCGCCGTGTGCCGGGCACGGGGCGGTGCGACGAGAGAAAGAGAACCACTAACTTTTCGAAAGCGCAAGCAGATGGTTAGCGCTGCCCGGGAGTAGGCTGTGCCCATGGAGAACCCTGTCTGTACCGACGCCACCACGGCCGACCTGCCGTTCGACGTCTTCGCGCGCGCCTGCCCGTCCCGGGAGACCCTGGAACACGTCACCGGCCGCTGGGGCAGCCTCACCGTCGGCGCCCTGCGCGACGGCCCCTGCCGCTTCAACGAGCTGCGCCGCCGGGTCGAGGGCGTGAGCGAGAAGATGCTCTCCCAGACCCTGCACGCCCTGGAGCGCGACGGCATCGTCCACCGCGAGGCCCAGCCCACCAACCCGCCCCGGGTCGACTACGAGCTCACCCCGCTCGGCCACGAGGTCGCCGACCGCCTGCTCTCCTTGATCCACTTCCTGGAGGGCAGCATGGACGAGGTCCTCACCTCCCGGCAGTCCTACGACACCGCCCGCGGCGGCCGCTGACAGCGCGGACAGAAGTAGCTCGACCGGTTCATCCAAGCCCGCCGCCGGATCGGTGTGCCGCAGCGCCGGCAGGGCTCGCCCTCGCGCCCGTACGCGTCGAGGGACCGGTCGAAGTACCCCGATTCGCCGTTCACGTTGACGTACAGGCTGTCGAAGCTGGTCCCGCCGACGTCCAGCGCGGCGTTCATGACCTCCCGCGCCCTGGCCAGGAGTTCCGCGCTCCGGGGGCGGGTGAGGGTGGCGGTGGGGCGCTCGTAGTGCAGCTTCGCGCGCCACAGGGCCTCGTCGGCGTAGATGTTGCCGACCCCGCTGATCAGGGACTGGTCCAGCAGCGCCCGCTTGAGCGTGGTGCGCTTGGCGCGCAGCGCCAGGTGGTAGGCCCCCTCGTCGAAGAGCGGGTCGAGCGGGTCGCGGGCGATGTGCGCGATGACGTCGGGCAGCCCCTCGGCACTGCCGGGGACGGTCTCGTGCAGCGAGAGCCCGCCGAAGGTCCGCTGGTCGACGAAGCGCAGCTCGGTCCCGGCGGCGTCGTCGAAGCGGATCCGGATCCGCAGGTGCTTCTCGTCGGGGGCGTCGGCCGGCTGGACCAGCAGCTGCCCGCTCATCCCCAGGTGACCGAGGACGGACAGGTCCCGCTCCTCCAGCGGCAGCCAGAGGTACTTGCCGCGCCGCCTCGGCACACCGATGGTCTGCCCTGCCAGGCGCGCCGCGAAGTCGGCCCCGCCCGCCGGATGCCGGCGTACGGCCCTGGGGTGGAGCACCTCCACGGAATCGACGGTCCGCCCGGCCACCCACCGCTCCAGACCGCGCCGTACCACTTCGACCTCGGGCAGCTCGGGCACGGTTCTCCTCCGGGTTCGACGCGGATCCGCTCGCTGCGGCCGAGCCTACCGGCCCCTCCCGGGCCCCCGGAAACGGGTCCGCCCCGCCCCCCGCCGGAGCGGGGGGCGGGGCGGGAACGTCCCGAAGGAAGGGTCAGGCGCCCGGCGCCGGGTCGACGGGCGTCGGCGCCCCGCCGGCCACGGCCTCGGTCCCGGCCGGAGCCGGGTCCTGCGCCGGAGCGGCAGCGGCCGCGGCGGCTGCCGCGATCCGCTCGTCCGCGGCGGCACGGATCCCGCGCCACGCGGACTCCGCCGCCTGCTGTTCCGCTTCCTTCTTGCTGCGGCCGGTGCCGGTGCCGTACGAGACACCACCGACGCGAGCGGCAGCGGTGAAGGTCTTCTCGTGGTCCGGTCCGGTCTCGGTGACCAGGTACTCGGGCACACCGAGCCCTTCGGCCGCCGTGAGCTCCTGGAGACTGGTCTTCCAGTCCAGGCCGGCCCCGAGGTTGGAGGACTTCTCGATGAGCGGGTCGAAGAGCCGGTGGACCAGCTCCGAGGCCGCGTCGAGGCCCTGGTCGAGGTAGACCGCGCCGATCACCGCTTCAAGGGTGTCGGCGAGGATGGAGGCCTTGTCCCGGCCACCCGTGCCCTCTTCGCCCCGGCCGAGCCGGATGAAGGAGCCGAGATCGAGGCCGCGCCCGACCTCCGCCAGTGCGCGAGAGTTGACCACCGCGGCCCGCAGTTTGGCCAGCTGGCCTTCCGGCAGATCGGGGTGGGTGGTGTACAGCGTGTCCGTGACCACCAGGCCCAGCACGGAGTCCCCGAGGAACTCCAGGCGTTCGTTGGTGGGCAGACCGCCGTTCTCGTACGCGTACGAACGGTGGGTCAGCGCACGCACCAGAAGGGCGGACTCGAGTCGATACCCGAGCCGCCCTTCCAGAAGCGTGTGGGACGAGGCCGCGTTGTTACTGTCTGCCTGCTTCTCAGCGTTGGACAGCTCAGACATTGCGCCTCTCACCAGCCGCTCAGACCTCGAGGACCTGGCGCTTGTTGTAGGTGCCGCAGCTCGGGCACGCAATGTGCTGGAGCTTCGGCTCCTGGCAACGCTCGCACGAAACCAGGGTGGGGACCGCAGCCTTCCACTGCGACCGGCGGTGGCGCGTGTTGCTGCGCGACATCTTCCGCTTCGGAACAGCCACGGCTACTTCTCCTGCTTCTCGGCGGCGCCCTGAACTCCGTCAGAGGCAGTGCCGCTCATGTTGTCCTTCTCATCGCCCTGATCGGTGACGAGTCCCTGCAATGCCGCCCAACGGATGTCGACGGCGTCATGGTGGTGGTCCGGGTCGTCGTTCAGGCTGGTCCCGCAATCGGGGCACAGTCCGAGACAGTCCTCCCGGCACACCGGCTGCATCGGCAGTGCGAGCACCACCGCGTCCCGCAGCACGGGTTCGAGGTCGAACAAGCCGTCCTCGAGGAAGAGCGTGTCCTCGTCGTCCTCGGCGTCGTCGGCCGGCTCCGCGTTGGAGCGGGTCCGGTCGTCGGCGTCAGGGTACGAGAACATCTCCTGGAAGTCCGCCTTGAGCTCACGCTCGACGGCCTCCAGACACCTTACGCACTCCCCCACGGCCGATGCACGGGCGGTGCCTGTGACAAGCACCCCTTCCATGACCGACTCCAGGCGGAGGTTGAGCTTCAGCGGGGCGCCTTCCGGCACTCCGATGACTCCGACGAGACCGAAGTCCGCCGGGGTCTCGACCTCACGGGAAAGCCGCTGCATGGCACCAGGACGCCGACCCAGCTCGTGCGTGTCGAACACGAGGGGGTTGCGGTGGTCGAGGCGGGTATTCAGGGCCGTTCCTGCTTTCACAGATCGCTGAAGATCGAGTTCCTGCCGCATGAGCGAGAAGACGCTTACGGGCAGCATGGATCGCGGTGCATACGCGCGACCGAAGAGCCAGGATACCCGGCGCTTCGCTCTGAGCCCAATCCGGGGCTAGCGCCCCTGTTCGTACTGGCGCAGCTGATCCAGGTTGATCATGCTCGTGTCGAAGAAGCTGGTCTCGTCCAGAGCGGCCTGCTGCGGCGCCTGCTGCGGGTGGCGGTCCTGGGGCTGCTGGTAGGCGCCGTACGGGTCGGACTGCTGTTGCTGCTGGTAGACCGCGTACGGGTCCTGCTGCTGCGGGACCCCGTAGGAGTGGCCCGTGTACGGGTCCTGGTAGGCGTAGGCGTCCTGCTGCTGGACCGCCGGCTGCTGCGGGTAGGGGTACGCGTCGTACTGCGCCGCGGGCTGCGCCTGCGGGGGGACCTGCGCCCGCACCGGGCCGGGGTCCGGCTCGGCCAGGCCGGCCAGGAAGTCCGCGTCGCTCGACGGGCGGGCCCCGGTGAGGCCGGCCGCGTCCTGGGCGGCCATGTGCGCGCCGAGGTCGTCCGTCGGGACACTGCCCAGCAGCTTCTGGCGCCCCCGGCCGACGGCTTCCAGGGTCTTGGCCAGCACCGCCTCGAAGGTCGCCAGCTTGGTGTCCACGTACGCGTCCGCCTGCCGGCGCTGCTCCTGCGGGTCGTGGCTGCGCTCGGGAGCGTCCGCGTCGGCGAAGCCCTGCTCGTCGAGGCCCGGCCCGCGTCCCAGGAGCTTCTCGCGGCCCCGGTCCACTGAGCCGATGGTCTTGCTGAGGACGACCTCGAAGTTGGCGAGCTTGCTGTCGACGTAGTCGTCCGCCTCGGCCCGGATCTCCTCGGCCTCGCGGCGCGCGTCCGCCAGGATCCGGTCCGCCTCGGCCTGCGAGCGGCGGGCGATCTCGGTGTCGGAGATCAGCGAACCCCGCTGGGCGTGCGCGGAATCGATGATCCGGTCCGCCTCCCGGCGGGCCTCCTCGACCATCTGCTCGCGCCCGCCGATCAGTTCGGCGGCCTGGGCGAGCGAGCCGGGCAGGGCCTGGCGCAGCTCTTCGAGCCGCTCCAGGAGCTCCGCACGGTTGATCACGCAGGACGCCGACATGGGCATGGACCGGGCGCCGCCGACGGCCGCGACGATCTCGTCGAGCTTCTTCTGTACGTCCATGGGGGCTCGCACTCTCTCTGGCTCAAGCGGGTCCTGAGACGGACGGGACCACTGACGAGACGACTGTAGGGCCACCGGACGCACGCGCGGCGCGGACCGGGGAAGCCCGGTCCGGCCGCCGTGGGGTCACTTCGCCCGCAGCCGTTCGGTCAGCGCCGCGTGGACGTGCGCGGGCAGCAGGTGGGCGACGTCGCCGCCCCAGGTCGCGACCTCCTTGACCAGGGAGGACGAGAGGAAGCTGTAGGTCGGGTTGGTCGGCACGAACAGCGTTTCGACGCCCGAGAGTCCCATGTTCATCTGGGCCATCTGCAGCTCGTAGTCGAAGTCGCTGACGGCGCGCAGGCCCTTGACGATGGCGGGGATGTCCCGCTGCTTGCAGAAGTCCACGAGCAGTCCGTGGAACGACTCCACCTCGACGTTGCCGTAGTCGGCGGTCGCCTCGCGGATCATCTCGATCCGCTCCTCGACCGTGAACAGCCCCTTCTTGGACTGGTTGATCATCACGGCGACGTGGACCACGTCGTAGAGCCGGGAGGCCCTGCCGATGATGTCGAGGTGTCCGTTGGTGATGGGGTCGAACGACCCCGGACAGACGGCGCGGCGCAACTGAATTCCCTCGCTCCCCGGTGCGGGCATCATGACTCTTCGCTGGTGTCGGCGGCGCGGCCGTACCACAAGGTGCCCTCGCCGTACTTGCGGGACCGCAGCCCCTCGAAGCCTCGGGGCCACGGGAACGCGCCGCTCCTCGTGCTCCGCTCCACGGTGACGAGCGCATCGTCGGTGAGCCAGCCATTGGAGCGGAGTGTGAGGAGGATCTCCCCAAGATCGCCGTGCTCGACGGCGTACGGCGGGTCCAGGAAGACGATGTCGTACGGGTCCCCCTGCGCGGTCGCCGCCACGACCTGCTCGGCCTTGCCGGCCCGGAATTCGGCGCCGGGCAGGCCCAGCGTCCTGATGTTGTCCCGGATGGCCTTGGCGGCCTTGGCGTCGGCCTCGACCAGCAGGGTGTGGGCCGCGCCCCGGGAGAGGGCCTCCAGGCCCACGGCGCCGGAGCCGCCGTAGAGGTCGAGCACCCGGGCGCCCTCCACCCCGTGCAGGGACTCCCACGTGGAGAAGAGCCCTTCGCGCATCCGGTCGGAGGTCGGGCGGGTGCCGGTGCCGGGCGGCACGGCCAGTCTCCGCCCGCCGGCGGTGCCGGCGATCACGCGGGTCATCTGGGGTCCTTCGGTGCTCGGGGGTTCGTTCGACGCTCCCCCATTGTCAGCCCTTCTCCAGGTACTGCTCCCGCTCGGTGTCCAGCAGGGCGTCCAGGGCGGTGCGCAGGCCGGGGAGGCCGGTCAGTTCGGGATCGTCGGCGACCACGCGGGTGGCCTCCTCCCGGGCCTGGGCGATGACCTCCTCGTCCTCGATGACGGCGAGCATGCGCAGCGAGGAACGCACGCCCGACTGGGCCTGGCCGAGGACGTCGCCCTCGCGGCGCTGCTCCAGGTCGATCCGGGAGAGTTCGAAGCCGTCGAGGGTGGCGGCGACGGCGGCGAGCCGGGCACGGGCCGGGCTCGCCTCGTGCATCTCGCTGACCAGCAGGCACAGGCCCGGGGCGGAGCCTCGGCCGACGCGGCCGCGCAGCTGGTGGAGCTGGGAGACGCCGAAGCGGTCGGCGTCCATGATCACCATGACCGTGGAGTTGGGGACGTTGACGCCGACCTCGATGACGGTGGTGGCGACGAGCACCTTGACCTCGCCGGCGGCGAAGCGGCGCATGACGTCGTCCTTGTCGGCGGGGTCCATGCGCCCGTGCAGGACCTCGACGCGGAGCCCGGCGAGGGGTCCCTTCGCGAGCTGCTCGGCGATCTCCAACACGGCGAGCGGGGGGCGCTTGTCGCCGTCCTCCTCGGCGGCCTTCTTCTTCTTGGGCTCGTCCTCGCCGTCCCCGATCCGGGGGCAGACCACATAGGCCTGGTGGCCGTTCTCCACTTCCTCGCGGACGCGTTCCCAGGCCCGGGTGAGGAAGTGGGGCTTGTCCTTGGCGGGCACGACGTGGGTGGCGATCGGGGAGCGGCCGGCGGGCAGCTGGTCGAGGACGGAGGTCTCCAGGTCGCCGAAGACGGTCATCGCGACGGTGCGCGGGATGGGGGTGGCGGTCATGACGAGCAGGTGCGGGGGCTGCTTGCCCTTCGACCGCAGGGCGTCGCGCTGTTCGACGCCGAAGCGGTGCTGTTCGTCGACCACGACGAGGCCGAGGTCGTGGAACTGGACCTTGTCCTCGATGAGCGCGTGGGTGCCGATGACGATGCCGGCCTCGCCGGTGACCAGGTCGAGCAGGGCCTGGCGGCGGGCGGGCATGCCCATGGAGCCGGTGAGCAGCACCACTTTGGTGCCCTGGTCGGAGCCGCCGAGCATGCCGCCCTCGGCGAGCTCGCCCATCATCTCGGTGATGGACCGGTGGTGCTGCTGGGCGAGCACTTCGGTGGGCGCGAGCATCGCGGCCTGCCCGCCGCTGTCGACCACGGCGAGCATGGCCCGCAGCGCGACCATCGTCTTGCCGCTGCCGACCTCGCCCTGGAGGAGGCGGTGCATGGGGTGGCTGGTGGCGAGGTCCTCGAAGATCTCCCGGGACACGTTCTGCTGACCGTCGGTGAGGGTGAAGGGGAGCTTCGCGTCGAAGGAGTCGAGGAGGCCGCCCGGGGCGGGGCGGCGGGGGACGGCGGGGAGCTGGGAGTCGGCGTGGCGGCGGCGGGCGAGGGCGACCTGGAGGACGAAGGCCTCGTCCCACTTGAGGCGTTGCCGGGCGTCCTCGATGTCGGCCTTGGTGGCGGGGCGGTGGATCTTGAGGAGGGCCTCGGTGAGCGGGACGAGCCCGCGGCCCTCGCGCAGGGTGGGCGGGAGGGGGTCCACGGTCTCCTGGGCGGCGGGCAGGACCGCGTCCACGCATTTGGCGATCTTCCAGGACTCCAGCTTCGCGCAGGCCGGGTAGATCGGGATGAGCCGGTTGGCGAAGGCGGTCGCCGCGTCCCGGTCGGAGGCGTCGGCGCCGAGGAGTTCGTAGGCGGGGTGCGAGAGCTGGAGCTTGCGGTTGAACATGCCGACCTTGCCCGCGAACATGGCGCGGGTGCCGGGCAGCAGGTCCTTGTGCGGTTTGTGGACGCCGGCTCCGAAGAAGACCAGCTGGAGCCGGCCGCTGCCGTCGGTGATGGTCACTTCGAGGCGTTTGCCGCGGCCGCCGTTGAAGGTCAGGACCCGGGCGTCGGCGACCTGGGCGACGACCGTCACGTGGTCGTCGAGCTGGTCGGCGAGCTCGGTCAGCGGGGTCAGCTCACCGCGCTCGGCGTACCGCCGGGGGTAGTGGTGGAGCAGGTCCAGGGCCGTGTGCAGGCCGAGCTGCTCGGCCAGCACCTTGGCGGTGGCGGGGCCGAGGGTCTTCTTGAGGTCTTCGTCGAGCGCGGGCACGTGTTCCATTGCACACCATCGCGCTGACAAGGCCGCTATTCCACCCCGATGAGCAGCGGCGCCGAGTACCGGCCGCCGCGGTAGGTGACCGTGTCGACGGCGAGGTGCCCGTGCTGCACGTACGCCTCCAGGCGCGCGGCGAGGGCGTCGGGCACCTCGGGGCCCAGGACGAGGGTGACCAGTTCGCCGCCGGAGCCGAGCATCCGAGCCAGGACCGCCTCGGCCGTCTCGGGCAGGCCGTCGCCGATGACGGCGACGTCGCCGTCGATCAGGCCGAGCACGTCGCCGGCCTGGCAGATGCCGGCGGAGGTGAAGGACTGCCGTTCGGCGACGGCCAGTTCTCCGTAGCGGGTGGCGCCGGCGGCGGCGGTCATGGCGACGACGTCCTCGTCGAAGCTGCCGTCCGGGTCGTGCACCGCGAGGGCGGCCAGCCCCTGGACCGCCGAGCGGGTGGGGATGACGGCGACCCGTACGCCGTCGGCGCGGGCCTGTTCGGCGGCGGCCGCGGCGGCGGCCCGCAGGTCGGCGGCGCCGGGCAGCAGGACCACCTCGCGGGCGTGGGCCCGGCGGATCGCGTCGAGCAGCACGGGGACGGCCGGGGGCTCGCCGGGGCGGGCCAGTACGGCGGTGGCGCCGGCCTCGCCGCACAGTCCGGCCAGCCCCTCGCCCTGGACGACGGCGACGACGGCCCGCTGGACGCGCGGGGCGCGCGCGAGGCGGCGCTCGTCGCCGAAGTGGGTGATGCGGATCCGGTACGGCCGCCCGGCGACCACGCCCGCCTCGACGGCCGCGCCGGGGTCGTCGACGTGGACGTGGACGTTCCACAGCTCGTCGCCGCCGACCACCACCAGGGAGTCGCCGAGCCCGTCGAGCGTCGCGCGCAGCTCCCCGACCGCTTCCTCGCCGGCCTCCAGCAGGTAGACCACCTCGTAGGCGGGTCCGCCCAGCTCCTCGGCGCACGGGCGGTCGTCCCGCGGTCCGGGCACGGCCCGGCCGCGTGCCGGTTCGGCCTCGGGTTCCTGTCCGGACAGCGCCTGCCACAGGGCCCCGAGTACGGCGACCAGCCCGCAGCCCCCGGCGTCGACGACTCCGGCCCGTCCCAGCGCGGCGAGCTGGCCCGGGGTCTCGGCGAGGGCCGCGCGGGCCCCCTCGTAGGCGGCCCGCGCCACGTCGGCGGCGGTCGCGGCGGCTGCTCCGGCGGTTGCCGCGGCCCGGGCTGCGGCTCCGGCGACGGTGAGCATGGTGCCCTCGACCGGGTGCGCGACGGCCTGGTAGGCCTCCTCTGAGGCCCGGGTCAGGGCGCGGGCCAGCAGCGGGCCGCCGCCCGGGCCGTCTGGCTCGGCGCCCAGGACGTCGGCGACCCCGCGCAGCAGCTGGGCGAGGATCGTCCCGGAGTTGCCCCTGGCGCCTATGAGCGCGCCGTACGCGTAGGCCCGTACCGCCTCGGGCAGGGAGGGCGTCCCGGGTGTGCCGTCGGTCACGGGGGTGGGGGGTTCGGCGAAGGCCTCGGTCAGGGCGCGGTCCGCGGACTCGGCCGTGAGGTAGAGGTTCGTGCCGGTGTCGGCGTCCGCGACCGGGTAGACGTTGATCGCGTCGATGTCCTCGCGGGCCCGGCCCAGTGCGGCCAGGGCCAGCGAGCTCCAGGTGCGCACCGCTTCGGCGTCGAGGGTGTGCGGGCCAGGCTCGTGCGCCACCGGGCGTTCCTCCTTGTGCGGGCCAGGGTTCACCGCAGGGTAACGAAGGACGGGCCCCGGCTCGGGACCCCGGGGCGGAGCCCGTCCCCGTCATGGTAGTTTTCTTGGACCCAAGCAGTCGTTGTATGCTGCTCAGGTTGCCCGTCGAGAGTCGGGTCATTCGTCCGGCAAGCCACTTCAGATCTCTGATTCCGGTGCGCCGGATTCCACCGTAATTGCATCTGAAGTCTTGGAGTGACCTGTGGCTGCCAACTGCGACGTTTGCGCCAAGGGGCCGAGCTTCGGCAACAACATCTCCCACTCGCACCGCCGCACCTCGCGTCGCTGGAACCCGAACATCCAGCGTGTCCGTGCCGTGGTCAATGGGACGCCGAAGCGCCTCAACGCCTGCACCTCGTGCATCAAGGCCGGCAAGGTCTCGCGCTGACGCCTCCCGTCGTCGTAGCGCAGCCCTTTCCGGTTGCCAAGAAGGCCGGTTCACCTCTGGTGAACCGGCCTTTTGTCATTCCCGGACGGTGCCGGGCCGAATGCGGGAGGGTGCGGGGAGGGCGCGGGCGCGCTCAGCGCCACCGCCAGGCGTGGTCGACGGGACCGATGCCCGCGCCGAGCGCGAAGCCGGCCGCGATGGCGCCCGTGACGTACTCCTTGGCGGCCGTGACCGCCTCCGGGACGGCGAGGCCCTTGGCCAGGCCCGCCGCGACGGCGCTGGCCAGGGTGCAGCCCGTGCCGTGCGTGTGGCGGTTGTCGAAGCGGGGCGCGCGCAGCCACAGCTCCTCGGAGCCGTCGGTGAGCAGGTCCACGGCCTCGCCGCCGTGGGCAGCCAGGTGGCCGCCCTTGATCAGCGCCCAGCGGGGTCCGTAGCCGAGGACGGCGTCGGCGGCCCGGCGCATGCCGTCCTCGTCGGTGACGGTCAGTCCCGTGAGCTGCGCCACCTCGTCCAGGTTCGGCGTCGCCACCGTGGCCCGGGGCAGCAGTTCCCGGCGCACCGCGTCCAGCGCGGACGCGGCGAGCAGGGCGTCCCCGTGCTTGGAGACCCCGACGGGATCGACCACCACCGGGGCGGCCGTCGTGGCCAGCAGCCCGGCCACCGTCTCCACGAGCACGGCGGAGGACAGCATCCCCGTCTTGACGGCCTGGACCCCGATGTCGTCCACCACGGCCCGGTACTGGGCGGTGACGGCCTCGGCGGGCAGCTCCCAGGCCCCCCGTACGCCGAGGGAGTTCTGCGCGGTCACCGCGGTGACGACGCTCATGCCGTGCACGCCGAGGGCGAGCATGGTCTTGAGGTCGGCCTGGATGCCCGCGCCGCCGCCGGAGTCGGATCCGGCGACGGTCAGGCACAGGGGCGGGTGCGGTACCGGCCGGGTCACTGGGAGGGTCCCTCGGCATCCGGATCGGCGCCGAAGTGGTCCCAGCCGCCGGTGCTGGTCCAGGGGGCGCCGTCCACGGTCACCTGGGGCAGCGCGGAGCGGTGCTGGACCTCCCCGATGACCTTCCAGCGGGCCGGGAGCTTCACGTCGGACGGGAAGGTCGCCACGATGGCGTGGTCCTCGCCCCCGGTCAGCACCCACTGGAGCGGGTCCACGCCGACGGCCTGGCCGATGTCGTGCATCTGGGTCGGGATGTCCACGGCCCCCGAGCGCACGTCGATGCGCACCTTGCTGGACTCGGCGATGTGGCCGAGGTCGGCGATCAGGCCGTCGCTGACGTCGGTCATGGCGGTGGCGCCGAGCCCGGCGGCCGCGGGGCCCGCGTGGTACGGGGGCTCGGGGCGCCGGTGCGCCTCGACGAAGGCCCGCGGGGAGCGGAAGCCGCGCGAGAGGACCGCGTAGCCGGCCGCGGACCAGCCGAGCCAGCCCGTGACGGCCACGACATCCCCGGGCCGGGCGCCGGAGCGCAGTACGGGCTCGTGGTTGCGCAGGTCGCCGAGGGCGGTGATGGAGACGGTGATGGTGTCGCCGCGCACGACGTCGCCGCCGACCACGGCCGCGCCCGCGACCTGGCATTCGTCACGGATGCCGTCCATCAGCTCGGTGGGCCAGGTGACCGGCAGTTCGGCCGGGACGACCAGGCCCAGGAGCAGCGCGGTCGGCACGGCTCCCATGGCGGCGATGTCGGCCAGGTTCTGCGCGGCGGCCTTGCGGCCGACGTCGTAGGCCGTGGACCAGTCGCGCCGGAAGTGCCTGCCCTCCAGCAGGATGTCCGTGCTCGCCACGACCCGCCGGTCGGGGGCCGACACCACCGCGGCGTCGTCGCCGGGTCCGAGTCGGACCGCCGGGGTGGTGGTGAGCCGTGAGGTGAGCTCCCGAATGAGCCCGAACTCCCCCAGCTCGCCCACAGTGCCCTTCATCGCTGTGCCCCTTCTTGGCAAGTCCGCTTGCGGTCGCGAGCCGTCACAGCTCTGGGTACCGTCAACAGATACGTCAACTTCTGCTCTCCGTGCGCCCCGCTGTGCGTGGCGCCGGGCCCACGGGTCTCCCCGCGGCGCACGGCGACGCGGTACCGTGGCGTCTCTTCCCCGGGCCCGCCCGATCTCCCTGGGCCCATCCGAAGGTTAGGGGAAATGATCCTCGTGGCCGCCCTGGAGGTTCCGTGGTACAGGCGTACATCCTCATCCAGACCGAGGTGGGCAAGGCGTCGTTCGTCGCCGAGTCCATCGGAAAGATCGCGGGGGTGATCCAGGCCGAGGACGTGACGGGTCCGTACGACGTGATCGTGCGCGCCCAGGCCGACACGGTCGACGATCTCG
Source organism: Streptomyces sp. NPDC004667 (assembly GCF_040609475.1). NCBI lineage: Bacteria > Bacillati > Actinomycetota > Actinomycetes > Kitasatosporales > Streptomycetaceae > Streptomyces > Streptomyces sp. NPDC004667. The sequence continues at coordinate 19,418 of NZ_JBEXKC010000069.1, forward strand.
GCCGCATGGTGGTCGCCAAGGTCCAGCAGGTGGAGGGGATCACCCGCACCTTGACCTGCCCCGTGGTCCATCTGTAGCCCCCGTCTACTCTTGGCCGGTGATGTCACTCCACCGCCGGCCGTTCCGTCTAGCCGCCCCACTGGCCCTGCTGGCCCTCGCGGGCTGCGCCCCGGGGGATTCCGGAGCCCGGGTGGATCCGCCGCCCGCTCCGCCGGCCGACGTCGCGGGGCTCTGTGCGTCGCTGCACAAGGAGCTCCCGGAGACGGTGGCGGGTCTGGCCCGGACCGCCACCGAGCCGGTGTCGGATCTGACCGCCGCGTGGGGCGGCTCGGCGATCGTACTGCGGTGCGGTATCCCCAAGCCCCCCGCGATGGCCGATCCGAAGCAGGAGGGCGTCGAGGTCAACGGCGTCGGATGGCTGTTGGAGAAGATGTCCGACGGCGGCTTCCGGTTCACCACCGGGGCGCGGCTGGCGTACACGGAGGTCCGGGTCGACAAGGAGCATGCCACGGACGCGGGGATGCTGGTCGGTCTGTCCGCCGCCGTGGCCAAGTCGGTGCCGGTGGGCATCTCCTCCTACTGATCCCGCCGGGCCCGCCCCCGCTCACACCGCCGCCCGTCGGCCGCCCCTCTCGGGGCGGACGGCGGGCGGTCGGCTGTACGGGGCCGGGTGCGGCTAGCGCAGCCCGGTGGAGCGGCGCAGGGCCGCCTGGAGCAGGAGGTCCACCAGCTCCTGGTACTCGATGCCCGACTCCTGCCACATCCGCGGGTACATGGAGATCGGCGTGAACCCGGGCATGGTGTTGATCTCGTTGATGACGAAGGTGCCGTCCTCGGTGAGGAAGAAGTCGGCACGCACCAGGCCCTCGCAGGACGCGGCCTCGAAGGCCTCGATGGCGAGCCGCTGCACCTCGGCGGTCTGCTCCGGGGTGAGCGGGGCGGGCACGAGTCCGGTGGCGGAGTCGATGTACTTCGCCTCGAAGTCGTAGAAGTCGTGGCTGGAGACCGGCGGGATCTCGGCCGGGACGCTCGCGCGCGGCCCGTCCTCGAACTCCAGCACGCCGCACTCGATCTCGCGGCCGCGCAGCAGCGCCTCCACGATGATCTTCGGGTCGTGGCGGCGGGCCTCGTGGACGGCTGCTTCCAGACCGGAGGGGTCATCGACCTTGGTGATGCCGATGGAGGAGCCGGCGCGGGCGGGCTTGATGAACAGCGGCCAGCCGTGCTCGCCCGCGAAGTCCAGGATCTTCGCCGTGGCGGCGGCCGGGTCGGCCTCCCATTCACGGGGACGGACGGTCACGTACGGGCCGACCGCCAGCCCGAAGGAGGTGAACACCCGCTTCATGTAGTCCTTGTCCTGGCCGACGGCCGAGGCGAGGACGCCCGAGCCGACGTAGGGGATCCCGGACAGCTCCAGGAGGCCCTGGAGGGTGCCGTCCTCGCCGTAGGGGCCGTGCAGGACGGGGAAGACGACGTCCACCTCGCCCAGCGCCTTGGGGACGGCACCCGGCTCGGTGTAGACGACCTCGCGGCTGGCGGGGTCCACGGAGAGCACGACGGTGCCGTCCGGGGAGTCCGCCAGCGTGTCCACGCTCGGGAGGGCGCGGTCCGCGATGGCCATGCGCTCGGGGTCGTCGGCGGTCAGGGCCCACCGGCCGTCCGTGGTGATGCCGATGGGCAGCACCTCGTACTTGGTGCGGTCGATGGAGCGCAGCACCGCGCCCGCCGTGACGACCGAAATGGCGTGTTCCGAGCTGCGGCCGCCGAACACGACGGCCACGCGGGGCTTGCGGCCCTGCTGCTCAGGGGTCTGGGGGAGGTTCTCGCTGCTCATATCGCCACGAGGGTACCCGCTCACACGTCCGGAAAGGACTCAGCGGCGTTCCGGTTTCGCGCTGCGCCCCATCAGTTCCTTCAGTGCGACCAGCGGGGGCTTGCCGTGGTGCACGATGTCGACCACCGTGTCGGTGATCGGCATGTCCACCCCGTACCGGCCGGCCAGATCCGCCACCGACTGGCAGGACTTGACGCCCTCGGCGGTCTGCCGGGTGACCGCGATGGTCTCCTCCAGGGTCATCCCGCGGCCCAGGTTGGTGCCGAAGGTGTGGTTCCGGGAGAGCGGCGAGGAGCAGGTGGCGACCAGGTCGCCGAGGCCCGCGAGGCCGGAGAAGGTGAGCGGGTCGGCGCCCATGGCGAGGCCCAGGCGGGTGGCTTCGGCCAGGCCGCGGGTGATGAGGGAGCCCTTGGTGTTGTCGCCCAGGCCCATGCCGTCCGCGATGCCGACGGCGAGGCCGATGACGTTCTTGACGGCGCCGCCGAGCTCGCAGCCGATGACGTCGGTGCTCGTGTACGGGCGGAAGTACGCGGTGTGGCAGGCGGCCTGGAGGCGCCGGGCCACGGCCTCGTCCACGCAGGCGACGACCGAGGCGGCGGGCTGGCGGGCGACGATCTCGCGGGCCAGGTTCGGCCCGGTGACCACGGCGACGCGCTCGGCGGGGACCTTGGCCACCTCTTCGATGACCTCGCTCATCCGCTTGGCGGTGCCGAGTTCGATGCCCTTCATCAGGGAGACGAGCACGGCGTCGGCGGGCAGCAGCGGGGCCCACGCGGCGAGGTTGGCGCGAAGGGTCTGCGAGGGGATGGCCAGGACGGCGAAGTCGGCGTCGCGGGCGGCCTCGGCCGCGTCGGTGGTGGCGCGGAGGTTCGCGGGCAGTTCGACGCCGGGGAAGTAGTCCGGGTTGGTCCGGCCGGTGTTGATGGCATCGGCGAGCTCCTGGCGGCGGCCCCACAGGGTCACCTCGCAGCCGGCGTCGGCGAGCACCATGCCGAAGGCCGTGCCCCAGGAACCCGTTCCGAAGACGGCCGCCTTCACGGGACGTGTCACTTGTCGCCCTCCCCCGCGGCGTTGCGCCGCTGCTCCGCCCTGGCCTTGCGGTGGTCGTACGGCTGCGCGGGCGCCTTCTGCCCGCGCAGTTCCTCCAGGAGCTCGGTGATGTCGGCCATGATGGCCTCGGTGGCCCCCTTGAGGACCTCCGGAGTGGGTTCCCGGTCGTAGTAGGCCGAGAGGTCCACGGGCGGTCCCGCGAGCACCTGGAGGGTCTTGCGCGGGAACAGGCGGACCTTGTTCTCCTTGGCGTAGGGCGGCATCGCGAGGTTCGCGCCCCACTGGGCCACCGGAATGACCGGAGCCTTGGTGATCAGCGCCACGCGGGCGACACCGGTCTTGCCGGCCATCGGCCACATCTCGGGATCGCGGGTGAGGGTGCCCTCCGGGTAAAAGGCCACGCATTCACCGCGCTCGACGGCGTCGACGGCCGCCCGGAATGCGTCCAGGGCGTTCGTGGTCTCACGGTAGACGGGGATCTGCCCGGAGCCGCGGAAGATCATGCCGACAAAAGGCACCTTGAAGAGTCCGGCCTTGGCGAGCAATCGGGGCACCCGGCCGGTGTTGTACTGGAAGTGCGCGTAGGAGAGCGGGTCCAGATACGAGTTGTGATTGACGGCGGTGATAAATCCGCCATCAGCCGGAATGTGCTCCATTCCCCGCCAGTCCCGCTTGAAGAGCACTACCAGCGGCGGTTTTGCGATGACCGCCGCCAGGCGGTACCAGAAGCCGATTCTGCGGCGGGACACTCGGACACCTTCCTCTAGGACCGGTGCGTGGCTTGGGCACCTTGTGGGCCGGACAAGTGTCGCTTCGGGTCCGGTCCCTGTCGAGGACACCGTACGCCCCGCTCGCACCACCGGGCCCCCCTGCGGCCGGTCGGAGGCGACAATGGGCCGACCGGGGGCCGGGAGACGGCCCGCCGATGGCCGGGGCGGGTGCGGGAGCGCACCGGAGGGAAGGGGTCCGTCACGAACGCCGTGTGGAGTCTGGTGGTGCCGCTGAAGCCCTTGGCACTGGCCAAGAGCCGTCTGGCGGCGGCCGTCGGCGCGTCCCGTCCGGGGCTGGCGCTGGCCTTCGCCCAGGACACCGTGGCCGGGGCCCTGGCCTGCGCCTCCGTCGCGGATGTGGTGGTCGTCACGGACGACGCCCTGGCGGGTGCGGAACTGGCCAGGCTGGGTGCGCGGATCCTTCCCGACGCCCCCGGGGCCGGACTCAACGCCGCCCTGGACCACGGGGCGCGGGCGGTGCGCGCGGGGCGGCCCGGGAGCGCGGTGGCGGCGATCAACGCGGACCTGCCCGCCCTGCGGCCACCGGAATTGCTACGCGTGCTCGATACCGCCACGGCATTTCCCCGGGCATTTCTGGCGGATGCGGCCGGAATCGGTACGACGGTGCTTTGCGCCGGCCCCGGCGTGGAATTGGCACCCTCGTTCGGCGGCCCCTCCCGGGCCCGCCATTCGGCCTCGGGGGCGGTGGAAATCTCGCCGGCGGACGTCGAGAGCGTCCGCCGGGACGTGGACACCGCGGCGGACCTGCGTACGGCCCTCGCCCTCGGCGTGGGCCGGCACACGGCCCGATACAGTTCCCGTATGCAGGCGACCGCGTACACGTACGACTCCAGGACCCACAGCGGCAGTGTGCTGCTGGACGACGGCACCCCGGTGCCCTTCGAGGCCGCGGCCTTCGAGGCGGGCGGCCTGCTGCTGCTGCGCCCGGGGCAGCGCGTACGGATCGAGACGGACGGCGAGGGTCCGGCCCTGCGCATCACCCTGGTCACCCTGCAGACCTTCTGACCTGCACGAACCCCCGGCGTGCGGCCGGGGCAACGCACCGCGGGCCGGTTTCCCCCTGGTGGGGAAACCGGCCCGGCGTGTGTGACTCGTGCCCCTTACTTCTTGCGGGCGGTGGTCTTCTTCGCGGTGGTCTTGCGCGCCGTCGCCTTCTTGGTGGCGGGCGCCTTGGTCGCCGGGGTGGCCTTCTTGGCCGCCGGGGCGGTCTTCTTGGCGGCGGCCGTGGTCTTCTTCGCCGCGGTCGCCTTGACGGCGGTGGTCTTCTTGGCCGCCGGCGTGGCCTTCTTGGCCACCGCGGTCGTCTTCTTCGCCGTCGCGGTGGTCTTCTTGGCGACGGTCTTCTTCGCGACCGCCGTGGTCTTCTTCGCGACCGCGGTCTTGGCGGCGGCCTTCTTGGCGGTGGTGGCCCTCTTGGCCGCGGCCTTCTTGACCGTCGCGGACGCCGAGGCACCGCCGGACAGGCTGCCCTTCGGCGCCTTCTTCACGGACACCTCGCCACCCTTGGGGAGCTTCTTGGTGCCGCTGACCAGGTCCTTGAAGCCCTGGCCCGCACGGAAACGGGGAACCGAGGTCTTCTTGACCCGGACGCGCTCACCCGTCTGCGGGTTGCGGGCGTAGCGGGCGGGCCGCTCCACCTTCTCGAACGAGCCGAAGCCCGTGACCGAGACCCGGTCGCCCGCGACGACCGCGCGGACGATCGCGTCGAGTACCGCGTCGACAGCGTCCGCGGCCTGCTGGCGGCCGCCAACCTTGTCGGCAATCGCTTCTACGAGCTGCGCCTTGTTCACGTCTTCCCCTTCGGAGACTTCGCCAGAACGAATGTGTTCAAGCTTATTTCGCACGTTAGGCGGATATATACCGCAAATCAAACACGAAACGGGCTAATCACCCTAGTGCCGCAACGATGGAGGCCGTTACGGAGTTCCTTCGCATCAGTCGCCTTCAGGGAATCGACCCTCGTCGAGGTCCTTCATCAACCTGTCCAGGCGCCTTGCCGCATCGACGAGATCATGCTTCGACGCCGCAGTGACGACCAACAGCTTCCGGGACAGCGCCATCCTTACGCCCTCCGGGACTTGCAGTGTGCGCACCCTTGCGTGTGCTTCTTTCAACCGGTCCGCGACGAGTTCGTAGAGGTGCAGTTGACTGTCGCGTTCCATGCACAGATTGTGCCATCTGGGGCGAGTTGTCGCCTCACGGGGCCTCAACATACGGCTGTGCCCCCCGCCGGAAGGCGGGGGGCACAGTGTTGCCGATGTGATCACCCAAGAGTGAATAAGCGCTGATCAGGCAGGAATCAGGCCCGAATCGTGCGCGGCTTGAAGGCCGGGCGGGTGCTTTCGTAAGCGTCGATGTCCGCTTCGTTCTGAAGGGTGAGCGAGATGTCGTCCAGCCCCTCCAGCAGACGCCAGCGGGCGTTGTCGTCGAGTTCGAACTCCGCCTCGACGCCCTCGGCTCGGACCTTGCGGTCCACCAGGTCGACGGTGATTTCAGCGGTGGGGTCGGCCTCGGTCAGCTCCCAGAGCCGCTCGACGGTCTCCTGGGGCAGGACGACCGTCAGCAGACCGTTCTTCAGCGAGTTGCCGCGGAAGATGTCGGCGAAGCGCGCGGAGATGACGGTCTTGAAGCCGAAGTTCTGCAGGGCCCAGACGGCGTGCTCGCGCGAGGAACCGGTGCCGAAGTCGGGACCGGCGACCAGCACCGTGGCACCGGCGCGCTCCGGACGGTTCGTGACGAACTCCGGGTCCTTGCGCCAGGCCTCGAAGAGCCCGTCCTCGAACCCGTCGCGGGTGATCTTCTTCAGCCAGTGGGCCGGGATGATCTGGTCGGTGTCGACGTTGCTGCGGCGCAGCGGGACGGCCCGGCCGGTGTGGGTGGTGAAGGCTTCCATGGTTCAGACTCCGGCGGTCGCGGTGGCGTCGGACAGGTCGGCGGGCGAGGCCAGGTGGCCCAGTACCGCGGTGGCGGCGGCCACCTGCGGGGAGACCAGGTGGGTCCGTCCGCCCTTGCCCTGCCGGCCTTCGAAGTTGCGGTTGGAGGTGGACGCGGAACGCTCGCCCGGAGCCAGTTGGTCCGGGTTCATGCCCAGGCACATCGAGCAGCCCGCGTGCCGCCATTCGGCGCCGGCCTCCTTGAAGACCTTGTCCAGGCCCTCTTCCACGGCCTGGAGGGCGACCCGGACCGAGCCCGGGACGACCAGCATCCGTACGCCGTCGGCGACTTTGCGGCCCCCGATGATCCCGGCGACGGCCCGCAGGTCCTCGATGCGGCCGTTGGTGCAGGAACCTACGAAGACCGTGTCGACACGGATCTCGCGCAGCGGCTGCCCGGCGGTCAACCCCATGTACTCCAGGGCCTTTTCGGCGGCCAGGCGCTCCGAAGCGTCCTCGTACGAAGCCGGGTCGGGGACGTCGGCCGACAGCGGCGCGCCTTGGCCCGGGTTGGTGCCCCAGGTGACGAACGGGGACAGCGACGCGCCGTCGATGACGACCTCCGCGTCGAAGACCGCGTCGTCGTCGGTGCGCAGCGTCTTCCAGTACGCGACCGCCGCGTCCCAGTCCTCGCCCACGGGGGCGTGGTCGCGACCCTCCAGGTAGTCGAAGGTGGTCTGGTCGGGGGCGATCATGCCCGCGCGGGCGCCGGCCTCGATCGACATGTTGCAGATGGTCATGCGGGCTTCCATCGAGAGCTTCTCGACGGCCTCGCCGCGGTACTCCAGGATGTAGCCCTGGCCGCCGCCGGTGCCGATCCTGGCGATGATCGCCAGGATCAGGTCCTTCGCGGTGACGCCCTCGGCCAGCTCGCCGGTGACGGTGATGGCCATCGTCTTGGGGCGGGCCAGCGGCAGCGTCTGGGTGGCCAGCACGTGCTCGACCTGGCTGGTGCCGATGCCGAAGGCCAGCGCGCCGAAGGCGCCGTGCGTGGAGGTGTGCGAGTCACCGCAGACCACCGTGGTGCCGGGCTGGGTCAGGCCCAGCTGCGGTCCCACGACGTGGACGACACCCTGCTCCACGTCACCCAGCGAGTGCAGGCGGACGCCGAACTCGGCGCAGTTCGCCCGCAGCGTCTCCAGCTGGGCGCGGGAGACCGGGTCCGCGATCGGCTTGTCGATGTCGATCGTGGGGGTGTTGTGGTCCTCGGTCGCGATGGTGAGGTCGAGGCGTCGGACCTTGCGACCGGCCTGGCGCAGTCCTTCGAAGGCCTGCGGGCTGGTCACCTCGTGCAGCAGGTGGAGATCAATGAAGAGGAGATCGGGCTCGCCCTCGGCGCGCCGGACGACGTGGTCGTCCCAGACCTTCTCCGCGAGTGTCCTACCCATCGCTTTCCCTCCGGCTCACCGTCCCGGATCCAGTGGTTCGTGGACCCGTACATACAGACTCGCTGGTTCTTGGAAAAATTGAACTTGCGTTTCACAGTGTGAGACGTGAATATCGTTTCATGGACAACTCTAGCGGCGTCGGCGTTCTCGACAAGGCAGCTCTGGTATTGAGCGCACTGGAGTCCGGTCCGGCCACCCTCGCCGGGCTGGTCGCGGCGACAGGGCTCGCACGACCCACGGCACATCGCCTTGCCGTGGCACTGGAACACCACCGGATGGTGGCGAGGGACATGCAGGGCCGGTTCATCCTCGGTCCGCGGCTGGCAGAGCTTGCCGCCGCGGCCGGCGAGGACCGCCTGCTGGCGACGGCCGGACCGGTGCTCACGCACCTCCGTGACGTGACGGGCGAGAGCGCGCAGCTCTACCGTCGTCAGGGCGACATGCGCATCTGCGTGGCGGCCGCCGAGCGGCTGTCGGGCCTGCGGGACACCGTCCCGGTGGGCTCCACGCTCCCCATGAAGGCCGGATCGGCCGCGCAGATCCTGATGGCCTGGGAGGAGCCCGAGCGGCTCCACCGCGGCCTGCAGGGCGCGCGCTTCACGGCCACGGCCCTGTCCGGCGTACGGCGCCGCGGCTGGGCCCAGTCGATCGGCGAGCGGGAGCCCGGCGTGGCCTCCGTCTCGGCACCGGTGCGCGGGCCGTCGAACCGCGTGGTGGCCTCCGTATCGGTCTCCGGGCCGATCGAGCGCCTGACCCGGCACCCCGGGCGCATGCACGCCCAGGCCGTCATCGACGCGGCCGCCCGTCTGACGGAGGCCCTGCGCCGCTCCGGCTGAGCACCTCCCCGGTCGCCGGACCTCCACACCCCCACCACCCCCGGGTCCGGGGGCGCGAACGACGCCGCACACGTCCGAACTCGCGCCTCCGGGCCCGTACTTGCATCCCGGGCCGGCCCTCTCGGACCCTCGGCCCCAAACAGCGAAGAGGCCCTCCGCGATGAACGCGGAGGGCCTCTCCTTTACGTACCCCCGACCGGATTCGAACCGGCGCTACCGCCTTGAGAGGGCGGCGTGCTAGGCCGCTACACAACGGGGGCTAGCTTTACTGCGGTACTGCGCTGGGCTACCAGGACTCGAACCTAGAATAAGGGAACCAGAAACCCTCGTGTTGCCAATTACACTATAGCCCAAAGGTCTAGACCAGCTAGACACAGTACCCCCGACCGGATTCGAACCGGCGCTACCGCCTTGAGAGGGCGGCGTGCTAGGCCGCTACACAACGGGGGCCCTAGCGATCCTGCATCAAGACGTCCGGGTGCGACCCTGGAGATCTCGCGGGAAGGATCTGTACCCCCGACCGGATTCGAACCGGCGCTACCGCCTTGAGAGGGCGGCGTGCTAGGCCGCTACACAACGGGGGCAAAGCACTGCGTTACTACTGCACTGCGCTGGGCTACCAGGACTCGAACCTAGAATAAGGGAACCAGAAACCCTCGTGTTGCCAATTACACTATAGCCCACCGAACTTCAACCCCCTGGGGGGCTTTCGTTTGGTTAGCGCCTCCGTTCCGGCCTTTCGGCCCGCTCCGGCGGCGCAGAAAGAACATTACCGGATGCCTGACCGTGCTCCAAAACGGGTATCAGCGGCCAGCAACTCCGGCAGCCGGTCGAGTCCGGCGATCCGGTGCACACCGGCCGGACCGGGCCCCCGCCCCCCGTCCCGGTCGAGCCAGACCGCCGTCAGACCCGCGTCACGGGCGCCCCGCGCGTCGATCTCCGGCTGGTCTCCCACGTACGCCACCTCGCCCGCGGGCAGCCCCAGGGCCGCGCAGGCGGCGAGGAAGGCGGCGGCGTCGGGCTTGCTGACGCCCAGCTCGGCGGCGCAGACGAGCACCTCGAAGCGGTCGCGCACCCCGAGGTGGCGCAGCTTGGGGTCCTGGTTGGCGGAGGAGGAGTTGGAGAGCACCCCGTGCCGGTAGTCACCGGCCAGGGCGTCCAGTACGGGCACGACGTCCGGGAACAGCACCCAGGCGGCCTTGTAGTGCTCGACGTAGCGGTCGAACCAGGCGTCGGCCCGCTCGTCGCTCAGGCCGGGGGAATCGAGGAAGTCCCGTACCCGGTCCTGGCGCTGTCCCTGGAAGGTGACCTCGCCGGCCGCGAAGCGCGCCCAGTGCACCTCCGTGAGCCGCCGCCACAGGGCCAGGGCCTCCTCGGGGGTTCCGTAGCGCTCCCCCAGCCCCTCGTCGACGAGGTGCCGTGCCAGGCCCGCCGAATCGGCACCCGTGTAGTCGAAGAGGGTGTCGTCGATGTCCCACAGCACGGCGCGGATCGGCATGGGAGCGAGCCTACGCCGCGGCGTCCTCCCGCGTGGGCACGACGAAGAAGTCCGTCACGAAACAGGTGACCTCGCCGTCGGCGTCCCGGCCGATCCAGGTCGGGTAGTGGCCGTCGCCCCAGCCGGAGCCGAAGGCCACGATGTTGTGACCGCCCTCACCCCCGACGAGGTACGGGCCGGGGGCGTGGCCCGCGCCTTCGAAGGCGTCCCAGAGCGGGCCCTCGTCGCCCTCGCAGTCCGGGAAGGAATCGTCGGCGGCCTTGTCGTAGAAGCAGCCGGCGCCCGCGTCCACCCCGTACCCGAAGAACTCGCCGTCGCCGAGCCCCGACACGTCCTGGCCCTCGGTCACGGCGTGCTCCCAGCTCACCGTCGCCGTGTCCCGGATCACCAGCCGGGCGGCCGCCGTGCGCAGGTGCGGGCGGCCGCCGGGGTCGGCGCCGGGCGTGACGAGGGTGGCTATCGCCGTCTCGGCGCGGTAGCGGCCGGGAGCCACCCGGGTGGTGAACGGCTTGGTCCATCCCCCGCCGAGGCCGATGAAGGGGTCGCAGGCGATCACCTCGCCGCTCGGGAGCCACAGCTCTCCGGCGACGGCCACCGCGAGGGTTCCGCTCTCCCCGCTCTCGTAGACGAAGGAGTGGCCCGGGGTGAAGTAGAGGTCGAAGTCGGGAGCGGTCATCGGCATGGTGCGGCCTTCCGGGAAGTGCGTGATCGACTGCACGCACCTTAGGGCCGCTCGCCGACAACGCCGAAAGGGGCGGCGGCCGGAAGGCCACCGCCCCTTTCACGGGACGCGGATCAGGCGGCGAGCTTCGCCAGCGCCGCGTCGATGCGCGCCAGCGAGCGCTCCTTGCCCAGGATCTCCAGGGACTCGAAGAGCGGCAGGCCGACCGTGCGGCCGGTGACGGCCACGCGGACGGGGGCCTGCGCCTTGCCGAGCTTGAGGCCGTGGGCCTCGCCGGCGGTCAGGACGGCCTGCTTGAGGGACTCCGGGTCCGACCAGTCGGCGCCGGCCAGGTTCTCGCGGGCGGTGGTCAGCAGGGCCGCCGGCTCGCCCTTCATGGCCTTGTCCCACGACGCCTGGTCCTCGACCGGGTCCTTCAGGAACAGGAAGTCGACGTTCGCGGTGATGTCCGACAGGACGGTCACGCGGGTCTGGGCGTGCGGGGCGATCCGCGCCCAGGCCTCGGCGTCGAAGTCCTCGGGGGCCCAGTTGGCGTGCGGGGCCCGGAGCCACGGCTCGCAGGCGTCCGCGAAGGCCTTGGGGTCCATGCGGCGGATGTGGTCGGCGTTGATCGCCTCGCACTTCTTGAGGTCGAAGCGCGCCGGGTTGGCGTTCACGCCGTCGATGTCGAACTTCGCCACCATCTCCTCGATGGAGAAGATGTCCTGGTCCTTGGAGAAGGACCAGCCCAGGAGCGAGAGGTAGTTCAGCAGGCCCTCGGGCAGGAAGCCGCGCTCGCGGTAGAGGTTGAGCGAGGACTCCGGGTCGCGCTTGGAGAGCTTCTTGTTGCCCTCGCCCATGACGTACGGCAGGTGGCCGAACTGCGGGGTGGCCTTGGCGACGCCCAGCTCGGTCAGCGCCTTGTAGAGGGCGATCTGGCGGGGGGTGGAGGACAGCAGGTCCTCGCCGCGCAGGACGTGCGTGATCTCCATCAGCGCGTCGTCGACCGGGTTGACCAGCGTGTACAGCGGGGCGCCGTTCGCGCGGACGATGCCGAAGTCCGGCACGTTCTCCGGGGTGAAGGAGAGCTCGCCGCGGACCAGGTCCGTGAAGGTGATGGTCTCGTCGGGCATCCGGAAGCGGACGATCGAGCTGCGGCCCTCGGCCTCGTACGCGGCCTTCTGCTCGGCCGTGAGGTCGCGGCACTGGCCGTCGTAGCCGGAGGGCTTGCCGGCCGCACGGGCGGCGTCGCGGCGCGCGTCGAGCTCCTCGGTGGTGCAGTAGCAGTGGTAGGCGTAGCCGCCGTCCTGGAGCTTCTGCGCGACGTCGGCGTAGACGTCCATGCGCTGGGACTGGCGGTACGGGGCGTGCGGGCCGCCCACCTCGGGACCCTCGTCCCAGGTGAAGCCGAGCCAGCGCAGCGAGTCGAGCAGCTGGACGTACGACTCCTCGGAGTCGCGCGCCGCGTCGGTGTCCTCGATGCGGAAGACGAACGTACCGCCGTGGTGGCGGGCGAACGCCCAGTTGAAGAGAGCCGTCCGGACCAGGCCGACGTGGGGGTTGCCGGTCGGGGAGGGACAGAAACGGACGCGGACGGGTGCGTTAGCCACGCTTGATCACCTTGTTGGTGAGAGTGCCGATGCCTTCGATGGTGACGGCGACCTCGTCGCCGACGTTGAGGGGGCCGACTCCGGCCGGGGTCCCCGTGAGGATGACGTCGCCCGGGAGCAGGGTCATGGCCTCGCTGATGTGCACGATCAGGTCCTCGACGGAGCGGACCATGTCGCTGGTGCTGCCGAGCTGGCGCTGTTCGCCGTTGACGGTGCACTGGACGGCCAGGCCCGCGGCGATCGCCGCCGGGTCGAGGCCGGTCTCGATCCAGGGGCCGAGGGGGCAGGCGCTGTCGAAGCCCTTGGCCCGGGCCCACTGCTTCTCCCGCTGCTGGACGTCGCGCGCGGTGACGTCGTTGGCGCAGGTGTAGCCGAGGATCACGTCCTTGACGCGCTCCCTGGGGACCTCCCGGCACATGCGGCCGATGACCACGGCGAGCTCCGCCTCGTGGTGGAGGTCCTGGGAGAAGGAGGGGTACGTGATCGGGTCGCCCGGCCCGACCACCGAGGTGGAGGGCTTGAAGAAGGTGATCGGAGCCTCGGGCACCTCGTTGCCCAGCTCCGCCGCGTGCTCCGCGTAGTTGCGGCCGACGGCCACGACCTTGTTCGGGAGCACGGGCGGCAGCAGCCGGACCTTGCTCAGCGGGACCTTCGTGCCCGAGAGCTCGAAGTCCGCGAAGGGGATGCCCTTGATGATGTCGAGGACGAGCTCCGACCCGTCGCCGGGGGCGGCGTCGCCCTCGACCGCGCCGAAGGCGACGTTGCCGTCGATCGAGAACCTGGCGATGCGCACGTGTTGCGTCTGCCCCTCTTGTATTTCCGCTGGCTGGAGTCTGCGGACTCCAGGCTAACGCGGTGGGCGGCGGCGCTCCGCGTCCTCGCGCGGGGCCGCTACTGCGCGGCGGCGACCGGCGCGTCCATCAGGACGGTGCGGCGGGGGTTCGCGGTCTGGCCCGGCAGCTCGACGGAGTGCTCCGGGGTGGCCGGGGCCGCCTGCAGTTCCTCGGCGTCCTTGAGGTGCGCGAGGGTCGTGCGGCGGGGGTTGGCTATGTTGCGGAACATCATCGTCGTCTTCATCGGAGTTTCGGGCCCTCGGCTCGCTCGTGGGGTGAGGGTTGTCGGATGCGCCGGGTGGGGCGCCAACCCTTTAAAGGGCAAGGCTAAACATCTGAATCCCCGACCGAACCGGGAAGTAATGGCCACCGACGTGTGAGTTTCCTCACCAACGAAGGGGCATTCCGGGCATAATGGTCAGTCAATTCTGCCTGACGAAACGGACATTGCGCCACTGAATCTGCCATTCCGCTCCTGATCATCAGGACTGGGACACCTTGCCAGAGGCAAGCTTTGATTGGCGTAAGTCCGATTCATCCCGATAGCTGTTGTACGTCGCGTAGCACGTCCATCACGTGCCGTGACCGGCTCGCCGGGGCGACACGCGCACCTTGTTGGAGATCCCCCACTGTGCTGGAATTCGCGGGACCGCCGCGGGTATCAGCCGGCGCGCAGGTGGCGCGAGAGAGCGCCGAGCGCGGTGGCAAGAGAAGGAGACGCGCCGGTCACCGACGACCACCATGGGGCCGTCAGTGCCCCACGACTCGACACCGTCCCACCGCTCATCCGGCGGGACGCCTGGTCCAGAGGTTGCGACGCTAGTGCAGGGACGATTCAAGAGGGATGGCAGCGCTGCGGCGGAGCAGGAGCCGCGCGGCGGGACCGACCGTGGCTCCTCGCCCCAGCACGCCCAGAACCGCGGGCCGGCTGTCGAAGGAGCGGGCCCCGATGCCCCGGCTTCGGTGAAGGCGAAGGGCCGCGGCAAGTCCGGGAAGGCCGGCAAGGTCGCCAAGGCCGGCCGGGCCAAGGGCAAGAGCGAGTCCGCCGAGCCCGACGAGGCGATACCGAAGGCCCCTCCCGGGCCCGGTTCCCGTCTGGCCATGCAGAACTGGCGCATCAGCACGCGACTGGTGTCGCTGCTGACGCTGCCCGTCGTCGCCGCCACCACGCTCGGTGGTTTCCGCATCAACGACTCGCTCAACGACATCGCGCAGCTGGAACACATGCAGCTGCTGACGACGATGACCCGGCAGGCCACCAACCTGGCCGCCATGCTCCAGGAGGAGCGCGACAAGTCGGCCGGTCCGCTGTCGCAGACCAAGGACGGCAAGGCCAACAGCCTCGTCCAGGGCGTCCGCGACCAGACCGACGCCGCCGCCAAGGCCTTCGCCTCCGCGACCGACAAGGTCGACAACGCGCAGGACAAGGACGAGACCCTCAAGTCGATCCGCAACAACATCCTGCAGATCGGCCGCCAGCTCACCGGCATCGAGGACATCCGCAAGAAGGCGTACGTCAACGGCGCCCAGCAGACCGTCACCGAGTACAACTCGCTGATCGTCTCGCTGCTCTCGCTCTCGCAGGACATGGCCCAGGCCACCTCCAGCCCCGAGATGATCAAGCGCACCCGCGCCCTGGCGGCGTTCTCCGCCGCCAAGGAGTACGCCTCCATCCAGCGCGCGATCATCGCCGCCTCGCTCCCCGAGAGCGGCGACAAGCCGGGCAAGCTGGAGGAGAACGACCGCCTCTACGCCCTCTCCGCGCTGCGCGGCGAGAGCCAGCAGAAGAAGACCTTCGAACTCGTCTACCAGGGCAAGCCCGAGGAACTCCTCGCGGCGCTCGGCGACGGCAACACGGAGATCGGCACCGCCGACCACTACGCCCGCCGCGTGCTGAGCACCCAGGGGCAGTTCGGCAAGGAGAAGAACCGGTCCTGGATGGACTGGTACGACGCCGACGACACCAAGCTCCAGGCCATGAAGGTCATCGAGCTCACCCTGCTCGAAGACATGGAGCAGAAGGCCCGCGAGCTCAAGAACTCGTCGCAGCAGGACGCCATCATCAACGGTGCCCTGATCCTCCTCGTCCTCGGCGTCTCGCTCGTCGGCGCGTTCATCATGGCCCGGTCCATGATCCGCTCGCTGCGCCGTCTGCAGGACACCGCGACGCGCGTCGCCCAGGACCGTCTGCCCGAGCTCGTCAAGCAGCTCTCGGAGTCGGACCCGCAGGACGTGGACACCTCCGTGGAGTCCGTCGGTCTGCACACGCGCGACGAGATCGGCCAGGTGGCCGCGGCCTTCGACGACGTGCACCGCGAGGCCGTCCGCCTCGCCGCCGAGCAGGCCCTCCTGCGGGGCAACGTCAACGCGATGTTCACCAACCTCTCGCGCCGCTCCCAGGGCCTCATCCAGCGTCAGCTCTCGCTCATCTCCGAACTGGAGTCGCGCGAGGCCGACCCGGACCAGCTGTCCTCCCTCTTCAAGCTCGACCACCTCGCGACCCGCATGCGCCGTAACGGCGAAAACCTCCTCGTCCTCGCGGGCGAGGAGCCGGGCCGCCGGTGGACCCGCCCCGTCCCGCTCGTCGACGTGCTCCGCGCCGCGGCGTCCGAGGTGGAGCAGTACGAGCGCATCGAACTCGCGTCGGTGCCCGGCACCGACGTCGCCGGCCGCGTCGTCAACGACCTCGTGCACCTCCTCGCCGAGCTGCTGGAGAACGCCACCTCGTTCTCCTCCCCGCAGACCAAGGTCAAGGTCACCGGTCACGCGCTGCCCGACGGGCGCGTGCTCGTCGAGATCCACGACACCGGCATCGGCCTCTCCCCCGAGGACCTCGCCGCGATCAACGAGCGGCTCGCGTCGCCGCCGACCGTGGACGTCTCCGTCTCCCGCCGCATGGGCCTGTTCGTGGTCGGCCGCCTGTCCCTGCGACACGGCATCCGCATCCAGCTGCGCCCCTCCGACTCGGGCGGTACGACGGCCCTCGTCATGCTCCCGGTGGACGTCGCCCAGGGCGGCAAGAAGCCGGGTCCGATGCCGGGTCAGGGCGGCCAGGGCGGCCCCGCGGGCGCTCAGGGCGGTCCCGCGGTCGGCCAGGGCGGTCAGGGCGCTCCCGGTGGGCAGGCTTCCGTGCCCGGCGCGGGCGCACGTCCCCCGGTGGGCGCCGGCCAGCAGCGCGGCCAGGTCCAGGGCGGCGGCCAGCGTGCCGCCCTGCCCGGACGCGACGGCGCGCCGGGCCAGCAGCAGCGTCCGCAGCAGGGCGGCCCGGGGCAGCGTCCCGGCGCCGCGACGGGTCAGGGCCAGGGTGCCTTCGGCTCCGGGGCTCCGCTGCCCGCCCGCGGTCAGGGCGGCAACCAGGGCGGCGGCCTCCTCTCGGGCGGCCCGCAGGCCCGTCCGGCCGGCATGCCGCAGCAGCCCGCGCCCGGCGGGTTCCCGCAGGGCAACGGCTTCGAGCGGCCGCAGCAGCCCCAGTCCCAGCAGCCCGGTCAGTACGGCCAGCAGCCCCAGCAGGGCCAGGGTCAGCAGGCCGGTCAGTTCGGTCAGCAGGGTCAGCAGGGTCAGCAGCAGCCTGGGCAGCAGCCGGCCCAGAAGGCTCCGGTCCAGCGCCGGCGTCCGCAGCTGCCGCCGCGCGGCGGCGCCCCCCGCCCGGAGCTTCCGGGTGCCGGAGCCGCTCCGGCCGGGCTCCCGCAGACCACCAGTTGGGGTGCGGGGCAGAACGGCCAGGAGGTCCCGCGCGGCCACGACGAGCTGTCGGGCCCCGGCTCCACGGCCGAGTTCGCCCGTCCGGACTTCAACGCCCCGCGCCCGCAGGACGCCGGCCCGAGCCAGACCGGCCAGTTCGAGCGCCCGCAGCAGGGCGGTCCGCTGGACCCGGCCTCGACCGGACAGTTCGCCCGGCCCGGCGGCCCCGGTGCCGGCGGCTACGCCCCGGCCCCGCGCGCCGAGGCTCCGCAGCTGCCGCAGGCCCACCAGCCGGAGGCGCTGCCGCCGGCCCCCTCGCAGAACACCGGCGAGCTGCGCAGCCCGATCTTCGACACGCTGGAGTCGAACTGGTTCCCGCAGGAGGACGCGCAGTCCTCCGGGCAGGCGCCGGCCGTACCCCAGCAGCCGCAGCAGTCCGGGCCGCAGCGGTCCGCCGCCCCGGCCGCCCCGCAGCAGCCGCTGCCGCAGCGCGGCCAGGAGCACGCGGCCGAGCCCGCCACGACGGTCACCGGCAGCACGCCGACGGTCAGCTGGCGGTCCTCCCCCAACGACGAGCTGATGCGTCAGGCGGAGCGGGTGCGTCAGCCCGCCGCCGGCGGCATCACCACCTCGGGGCTGCCCCGCCGGGTGCCGCGGGCGAACCTCGTGGCCGGTACCGCCCAGCAGCAGGCCGAGGCCCAGGCGGGCCCGCAGGTCTCGCGTGCCCCGGACGACGTCCGCGGGCGCCTCACCAACCTCCGACGCGGTATCCAGCAGGGGCGTCAGGCCGGCACCTCCGGCCCCGCGACCGGCAGTTACCACATCGACCCCACTTACCAGCAGGAGCGATAGTTGAGTTCGATGAGCCAGGCGGCACAGAACCTGAACTGGTTGATCACCAACTTCGTGGACAACACCCCTGGGGTGTCCCACACCGTGGTGGTCTCCGCCGACGGACTCCTTCTGGCGATGTCCGAAGGATTCCCCCGTGACCGCGCCGACCAGCTGGCGGCCGTGGCCTCCGGTCTGACCTCGCTGACCGCCGGGGCCTCCCGGATCTTCGAGGGCGGCGCCGTCAACCAGACCGTGGTCGAGATGGACCGGGGATTCCTCTTCCTCATGTCCGTCTCCGACGGATCCTCGCTGGCCGTGCTCGCGCACCCCGAATGCGACATCGGCCTCGTGGGCTACGAGATGGCCCTCCTCGTGGACCGCGCGGGCAGCGTCCTCACCCCGGACCTGCGCGCGGAGCTCCAGGGAAGCCTGCTCATCTGACTCGCACACTCCCGGCCGGACGGTACTTCCGGCCGGGGGACCGGGACTCCGCTCCCGGAAACCAGTACCCCCGTCAGGCCGTCATCACGTCCCCCCACCGGCCGCCCCGTCAGACGGCACGCTGACCACTGCTGTCCAGCCCGGAGGATCAATGACCCCGCCCCCCGCCTATCCCGACGCGTACGGAGATTCGTACTCGGAAGGCGACCAGCCGCTGGTGCGTCCGTACGCGATGACCGGCGGCCGTACCCGGCCGCGCTACCAGCTCGCCATCGAGGCGCTGGTCAGCACCACGGCCGATCCGATGCACCTCTCCACCCTGCTCCCGGAGCACCAGCGCATCTGCACCTTGTGCCGCGAGGTGAAGTCGGTCGCGGAGGTCTCCGCACTGCTGTCGATGCCGCTCGGTGTCGCCCGGATCCTCGTGGCCGACCTGGCCGAGGCCGGAATGGTGGCCATCCACCAGCCGGGCAATGGAGAGGCCGGCGGAACGCCGGATGTAACGCTGCTCGAGAGGGTTCTCAGTGGACTTCGCAAGCTCTGACGCCGGAGCGGCTCCCCGCTCCACCACCTCCGCGAAGATCGTGGTGGCGGGCGGCTTCGGCGTGGGCAAGACCACGTTCGTCGGCGCGGTCTCCGAGATCAACCCGCTGCGCACCGAGGCCGTGATGACGTCCGCGAGCGCGGGCATCGACGACCTCACGCACACCGGTGACAAGACGACCACCACGGTCGCCATGGACTTCGGCCGCATCACCCTGGACCAGGACCTGATCCTGTACCTCTTCGGTACGCCGGGTCAGGACCGCTTCTGGTTCATGTGGGACGACCTGGTCCGCGGCGCGATCGGCGCCATCGTCCTGGTCGACACCCGCCGTCTCGCCGACTGCTTCCCCGCCGTCGACTACTTCGAGAACAGCGGCCTGCCGTTCGTCGTGGCGCTCAACGGCTTCGAGGGGCACCAGCCCTACACGCCGGAGGAGGTCCGCGAGGCCCTCCAGATCGGGCCCGACGCCCCGATCATCACCACCGACGCCCGCCACCGCGCGGACGCCAAGAGCGCGCTCATCACGCTCGTCGAGCACGCGCTGATGGCCCGGCTCAAGTAACACGGCTTCCAGGTCGATTCGCAGAGGCGGGCTGTGTCATCCGACACGGCCCGCCCCTGTCGTTCATAACGTTTCGACAGAGAATTGCCGCCAGCCGGGCACAGCGCGCGTTCGGCTGGTATCACTGCGCGCACAACTGTCCCGGTTTTTGCCGTAGCTCGCTCTTTATGTCCGGTTTATGCGGGACATAAGGCTCTGGGAATGGCGGATTTCAACTGTTTGGAACACGGCCGTTCAACATGCTGCAATTCAACGAACCAGCTAGTAGCACCGCCGAGAGGTTGTTGGTCGAGTGAGGCGAAGCAACTCGAGCCCCGCGGATGAACCCGCGCGCGGCAACTTCACCCCGCCGCCGCGCGCGGCCGCGTCTCCCGTCGACGTACCCGTGGAACCACCCACCGGTGGCGGCGGCAGCACCAGCAAGTTCTCCCCCCGCAACTGGCGCGTGCCGACCCGTCTGAACGCCATCCTCCTCGTACCGGCCCTCGTGGGACTGGTCATGGGCGGCTTCCAGGTCAAGGGTTCGGTCGACAGCTGGAACGAGGCCAAGGACGCCGAGCAGACCGCGCGGATCGTCCAGGCGGCGGCCGAATACGGCCAGGCCCTCCTCAACGAGCGTGACCTCACCGCCGAGCCCCTCCTCAAGGGCGACCGCGCCAACCAGGCCGTGACGAAGGCCTACGCGGCCACCGACGCGGCCAAGGCCAAGTTCGCCGAGGCCGCCAAGAACCTGCCGCAGAAGCAGGGTCTGGAACGGCGCCTGGAGCTCTTCCGCCAGGAGGAGCCCAAGCTGGAGCAGGTCCGCAAGACGGCCTACGCCGTCCCCGAGACCCCCAAGAAGAACCTCCCCGCCGCGGCCGGCCCCATCCCGACCGAAGAGGGGTACGTGCTGGTCCAGCACTACCTCATGCAGTTCTCCAACGAACTGGGCCTGGGCACCGGCAACGTCACCAGCTACGGCCGCATGGTCTACGCGGTCGAGCTGGCCAAGGCCGCGAACTCGCTCCAGCGCTCCGTCGGTACGCACCTGCTGGTGCGCCCGAGCGAGGACGAGAACGTCCGCAAGGCCCAGCTCGTCGCCTTCTCCTCCTACGCCTACCTCGAAGAGATCGCCATCGGTGAGTACGTCGCCGCCGGCACCGACGAGGACACGAACCGGCTGAAGGAGGTCATGGGCAAGAAGTCCCAGGAGGGCGCCGCCAAGCTCGCGCAGGCCAAGCAGGCCGCCGAGCAGTCCGGCAGCACCACCTTCAAGGCTCCGCCCGTGGTCAACGGCTCCGCGCTCACCGGTATGACCGAGGCGATAGCCAGCGGCGACAAGCCCGCCAAGCTCGCGCTGAACGGCACCACCGCCCCCGCCTGGCAGGCCGCCGCCACCGCCAAGTTCGACGCCTACGCCGAGATCGAGAAGGACCTCCTCGACAAGGCCGTCAAGGACGCCGTCGCGGTCTCCGACAAGTCGCAGAGCGACGCCATCCTCACCGGCGCGATCGTGGTCGTGGCCATGCTCGCCGCGTTCATCCTGGCCGGCATGATGGCCCGCCAGATGAGCCGCGCGATGCTCCGCCTGCGCAGCTCCGCCTTCGACGTCGCCGAGCAGCGCCTGCCGATGCTCGTCGACCAGCTCTCGCGCACGGACCCGGGCAAGGTCGACACCCGCGTCCAGCCGATCCCGATCAACTCCCAGGACGAGATCGGCGAGGTCGCGCGCGCCTTCGACCAGGTCCACCGGGAAGCGGTCCGGCTCGCCGCCGAGCAGGCGCTCCTGCGAGGGAACGTCAACGCGATCTTCACGAACCTCTCCATGCGCAACCAGTCGCTGATCGAGGGCCAGCTGACCCTCATCACCGACCTGGAGAACAACGAGGCCGACCCGGACCAGCTGGAGAACCTCTTCCGCCTGGACCACCTGGCCACCCGTATGCGCCGCAACGGCGAGAACCTCCTCATCCTCGCGGGTGAGAACCCGGGCCGCCGCTGGGACCAGCCGGTCCCCCTCGTCGACGTGCTGCGCGCCGCCTCCTCCGAGGTGGAGCAGTACGAGCGCATCGAGCTCTCGGGCGTCTCCGAGGCCGAGATCCACGGCCAGGCCGTGACCGACCTCGTGCACCTGCTCGCCGAGCTGCTGGAGAACGCCACCACGTTCTCCTCCCCGCAGACCAAGGTCCGCGTCAACGCCACGCGTCTGCCCGACGGCCGCGTGATGGTCGAGATCCACGACAAGGGCATCGGCCTCACCGCCGAGGACTTCGCGGACATCAACCACAAGCTCGCCAACCCGCCGACCGTGGACGCCGCGATCTCGCAGCGCATGGGTCTGTTCGTGGTCGGCCGGCTGGCGGACCGTCACAGCATCCGCGTGCAGCTGCGCCCCTCGGGCGAGGCCGCAGGCACCACCTCGCTGGTCATGCTCCCCGACGCCATCACCCACGGTGGCGGTGGCGAGGGCATCCCGGACGACGACTTCACCGTCTCCTCGATCATTCCGGAGCAGCAGAGCCAGCAGGCCGCCCCGCTGCGCACCGCCGCCGAGCTCGGCTTCGACGACTCGCGCTACGACGCCCAGGGCGGGCAGGGCGGGCAGGGCCCCGACGGGGCGCCGGTCGACCCGGTCGTGCGGTCCCTGGGCCGCGAGGAGCGCCGGGCCCAGCTGGAGGCGCAGGTCGGCTTCCCGCAGGAGCAGCAGTCGCCGCCGCCGCATCCGCAGCAGCAGCAGCAGCAGCAGCCGGAAGGTGCCGGACAGCAGTATCCGGAACCCCAGCCGGAGCACGCGTACCAGCCGTACCAGGGCTACGAGCAGCCGGCCGCGCCGGCCTACGAGGCCCCGTACGAGAACGCGCAGCAGCCCCAGTCCTACGAGGCGTACCCCGACCAGGGATATGCCTATACGGAAGACGGCTACCCGGAGCAGCAGCAGCCCGCTCAGGCGTACGACGGCGGTTACGAAGAGCAGTCACCGCAGGCGGTGTGGCCTGAGCAGAACGCCTTCCCGGCCTCCTACCAGCAGGACTACGGGATCGAATCGGAATCCCGGCCCGCTCCCGAACCGGCCCGGGAACGCGTAGGCTTCGACCGTCCGGGCGCCGCTGCCGACACCGGTCACGAAATGACCGGAGCGGGCCTGCCGCGACGCGGCAGCCAGCAGCAGTGGCAGCCGGCACAGCAGGAAGCGGAGTCCTCCGGATCCCTCTTCGAGCAGCGCCCGCAGCGTCAGCAGCAGGCCGCCGCCGCGGAGAAGGCCCCGGCGGAGGAGACGGAAGACGGCGCCGCGTGGCGTTCGCGCAACGACGAGCGCTGGCAGCAGGCCGGCAAGCTCCGTGAGCCGAAGGCGGGCGGGGTCACCTCGTCCGGTCTCCCTCGGCGGGTTCCCAAGGCCAACCTGGTCGAGGGCGCCGCGGAGACGACCCCGCAGGGCGGCCCGCAGGTCTCCCGCGCACCGGAGGACGTCCGTGGCAGGTTGAGCAACCTGCGACGCGGTGTCCAGCAGGGACGCAGCGCGGGTTCCGAGCAGTCAAGTAACAGCTATGACCAGGAGCGTTAGTGTGAGCCCGATGAGCCAGGCGGCACAGAACCTGAACTGGTTGATCACCAACTTCGTGGACAACACCCCTGGGGTGTCCCACACCGTGGTGGTCTCCGCCGACGGCCTTCTTCTGGCGATGTCCGACGGGTTCCCGCGTGACCGCGCCGATCAGCTGGCGGCCGTGGCCTCCGGTCTGACGTCGCTGACCGCGGGAGCCTCCCGGATCTTCGAGGGCGGCGCCGTCAACCAGACCGTGGTCGAGATGGACCGGGGATTCCTCTTCCTCATGTCCGTCTCCGACGGATCGTCCCTCGCGGTGCTCGCGCACCCCGAGTGCGACATCGGCCTCGTGGGCTACGAGATGGCCCTTCTTGTCGATCGCGCGGGCAGTGTCCTGACTCCGGATCTGCGTGCCGAGCTGCAGGGAAGTCTTCTCAACTAACAGACAGGCAGTGTGTTTCGCGTCATCGCACCGTAGGGTGCGGTGGCGCGGTTCCACAGGGAGTACTGCGTTCTTGGAGTCGGAGGAGGAAACGTGACAACACCCGGAGGACATCCTTATGGCGGCGCGCAGCAGCCGCAGGGTGGGCACGACCAGAACCGCTTCAACTTCCCCTCGGCTCCCAGCCGGCCCGTGCCGGAGCAGAACCCCTACCAGCACCAGCAGTACGGCCAGCCCCAGCAACCCCCGTATTCCCAGCGCCCTTCGCAGCAGCCGTTGCGCGGCTCCCAGCCGCAGGCTCCGAAGGCGCACAACCCGCTGGTGCGTCCGTACGCGATGACCGGCGGCCGTACCCGGCCGCGCTACCAGCTCGCCATCGAGGCGCTGGTCAGTACCACGGCGGATCCCGCACGGCTGCAAGGGCAGTTGCCCGAGCACCAGCGCATCTGCCGCCTGTGCCAGGAGATCAAATCCGTAGCGGAGATCTCGGCACTTCTCTCCATTCCTCTTGGTGTCGCCCGCATCCTCGTAGCCGACCTGGCGGAGGCGGGCCTTGTCGCCATTCACCAGCCCGGCGGCGACGAGTCCGCCGGCGGCCAGCCAGATGTGACACTGCTCGAAAGGGTGCTCAGTGGACTTCGCAAGCTCTAACGGCGGAGCGGCTCCCCGCTCCACCACCTCCGCGAAGATCGTGGTGGCGGGCGGCTTCGGCGTGGGCAAGACCACGTTCGTCGGCGCGGTCTCCGAGATCAACCCCCTGCGCACCGAAGCCGTGATGACCAGCGCCTCGGCCGGCATCGACGACCTCACCCACACCGGTGACAAGACGACCACCACGGTCGCCATGGACTTCGGCCGCATCACCCTGGACCAGGACCTGATCCTGTACCTCTTCGGTACGCCCGGTCAGGACCGCTTCTGGTTCATGTGGGACGACCTGGTCCGCGGCGCGATCGGCGCCGTGGTCCTCGTCGACACGCGCCGTCTCGCGGACTGCTTCCCCGCCGTCGACTACTTCGAGAACAGCGGCCTGCCGTTCGTGATCGCGCTCAACGGCTTCGACGGCCACCAGCCGTACACGCCGGAGGAGGTCCGCGAGGCCCTCCAGATCGGGCCCGACGCCCCGATCATCACCACCGACGCCCGCCACCGCGGGGACGCCAAGAGCGCGCTCATCACGCTCGTGGAGCACGCCCTGATGGCCCGCCTGCGGTAGCCGTCCCCCTCGTACGCCGGAGCGCCGGGATCCTCCAGAGGATCCCGGCGCTCCGTCTTTTCCACCCCGCGCGCGGCACGCCGAACGGCCGCCCGCCGCACCCCGACCCGGTGGGTCGAGGGCGGCGGACGGCCGTCGGGCGAAGCGGTGGCGCGTGTCGGCTAGCCCTGCCAGCTGTGCGGGGCCTGGAAGCCCCGGCTGCGCTCCAGGCGGCGCCAGCCGGCCTGGGAGCGGCGGGTGGTGGCGGCCTCCTCGGGCGTGGCGGCGGCGCGGGCGAGCAGGATCGCGGTGATCGCGGCCAGCTCCTCGGGCGCGGCGTGGCCCTTCTCGACCTTCAGCAGGGTGTCGGTGGCGGTGCTCATCGGTGGCAGGTCTCCTTCGCTCGTTACTGCGGCGGGTTGCCGTGCTTGCGGGACGGCAGGTCGGCGTGCTTGGTGCGGAGCATCGCGAGGGCGCTCACGAGCACCTCGCGGG
>NZ_JBEXKC010000070.1:0-41664 GCF_040609475.1 Streptomyces sp. NPDC004667
CGGAACCCCTCTGGTCCCCGAGCCCCGACCGGATCGCCGCGGCCCGCGTCACCGCCTTCCAGGCCTGGGCCGCGAACCGCTTCGGCGCCCCCGCCCCTGTGCCGGGGGTGGCCGGTGCGGCGGGCCGGGCGGTGCGGGGCAGGTAGTGGACGAGGTCCTCGGTGTCCAGGTCCATCAGCTCGATGCCGGCGGTCCGGCGGAGCCCCTCCACCGCGACGGCCTCGGCGAACCGTTCCGTACGGCTGGTCAGCAGGAGCGGCAGCGCGCTCGTGTTGAGTTCGCGCAGGGCGAGGCCGAGGAGCCCCGTCGCGATCTCGTCGAAGCCGTCGAGCACCGGCAGGATCCACCCGGCGTCCACCAGCGCGGAGGCCAGCGGGGATCCGCCGGGTGCGCGCGCGTCGAGGCCGGGATGGTCGCGCAGGAGGCGCTCGATCAGCCAGTCGCGCAGCGTGGTGACGGCCGGATCCCAGGACCCGATGCTGAAGACCACCGGTACCGGCTCGCCCGCGGAGCGCCCGGCCAGGTAGTCGGTGACGAACCGCAGGACCAGGACCGTCTTGCCGGAGCCGGCCCGGCCGAGCACCAGCAGCCGTCCGGACCGGACGCGCCGGTAGACGTCGGCGATCCCGGCCGGGCCGCCCTGCGGGGACGCCGGGCCGCCGGGGCCGTCCCCGCGGTCCAGCAGGTCCTCCGGGGCCGGCCGCCACCGCACGGGCAGCGGGAACGGGTCGTGGACGCGCCGCTGTTCCTCCTCGCGGACGCAGCGGCCGTACACGTCGAGGGCCAGCGCGTCGGCGACCCCGGCCAGGGCCTGCGACGACGGCGGCAGCGGGCCGGCCCGCAAGGACCGGGGAGGTACGGCCGCCGGCTCGGGCGGGCGCGCGGGCACGGAACCGGCCGTCGCACCGGTGTCCCCGGCGGTGGAACCACTCCCCACGGCTGCGCCGGCGCCGGTGCCCGCGTCCGTACCGGTACCGCCGCCGGCGCCGGTGTCCGCGTCCGTACCGGTACCGCGCTGGGCGGCCAGCAGCTCCGTCCAGACGCCGTCCCGGTCGCGGCGCAGCGCGTCGGCCAGCGCGTGGGCGACCTGCTTCACCGTTCCCATCCGGGCATCGGTGGGTTTGCCGGTCTCCAGCCGGTGGATGGTGCGCACGCCCAGCCGGGACCGCTCGGCCAGCTGCTCCTGGGTCATCCCCGCCTCCAGCCGCAGCCCGCGGAGCAACGCGCCGAACCGGTCGTTCACCCGGACCCCTCCCACCCGGCCGCGACCGCGGCCACCGGTGACGGATGCCCTGCCGGATTCCCCCCGGAAACACGGGGCACGGGCAACCGGCCATATATGGCCGGTCGTTGACATGGTCCGCCGACCAGCGAGAACACCACGATGGGAACCGGTCGCCGCATCCGACGCGGCGTCCGACCCGAACCGAGGGAGACGACCGGTCCCATGACCACCACGAAGCCGCGCGGGCTCGCCCGCCGCCTCCAGTCCGTCATCGCGTCGACCGTCCTGCTGTTCGCCGGGGCCGCCGCCGTACCGCCCGCCGCGCACGCCGACCCCGTGCACCACTACTACATCGAGATCGGCGGCACCGGCGCGGCCACGGACGCCCCCGGGTGCACCAGCAGCTTCACGGCCGCGAACGAGCACTTGAACGGCGGGACCGCGGTTCCCGTCTGCTACCCGGCCAGCGGCGGCCCGTTCGTCGGGAGCCACAACGAGACGCCGGCGCCCTGGGGGACCCCGAGCTTCGGCGACAGCGTCAACGCGGGCTACTGGAACGCCCTGGCCGCGCTGGAGAGCACCCACCGCGCCGACCCCACGGCCCGCTTCACGATCGCCGGCTACTCCCAGGGGGCCTGGGTCGGCGACCTGCTGCTCCGCACGATCGCCGACAACGGCACCGAGGTGCCCCGCTCGCAGGTCGACGGCATGCTCTACTCCGACCCGATGCAGCCCGGCACGGGCTTCTGGCACCTGGTCCCCGAGGGGGTGCTCGTCCCGTTCGTCGCCGATTCCCCCGGCACCGGCCCGGAGGAGTTCCCCGGGGTCCCGGTCCGGCGCTTCTGCATCCGGACCGACGGGGTCTGTGACGCCACGTCCCTGGACTCCTTCTCCGGCTTCCTGCGCCAGCATCCCCGGTACTTCCAGGCGGGCAGCATCATCGAGGAGACCCTCGCGCAGCACGGGGGCAGCGGGACGGTCTGGTATCCGGCGCAGTGACCCGGGACCGCTGAACCGCGACGCCCCACCGCGACGCCCCACCGCGGCCCGGCCCTGTGGCCGGGCCGCGGCGGGGCCGCGGCGCGCCGGGCGCCGTCGCGGGCGGGCCGGGATCAGGCCGGGCCGCGGCCCGGCGGGCCGAGCAGGGCGGTGACCAGACGCCCGCACGTCGCGCGAGCGTCGAAGTCGGGGTCCGGGGAACGCGTCATCAGCAGGTGGTGGACGGTGCCGACGAGCGCGAGCGCGAGGATGTGCGGGTCGGCACCCCCCGGCACGCGGCCGGCGCCCTGTTCGGCCTCCAGGTAGCCGGCGACCGACTCCTGCATCGCCGCGTACCCCGGCTCCCCGGCCTCCAGCGCCCGCCGCGTGTGCAGGGAGGCGGTGGGCCGGGTCATCGCGAGGCCGACGACCGCGGGATCCAGGGAATCCAGCAGCGCCGCCGCGAAGTCGACGAGGTTGTCCGCGACGGTACCCCGTCCCACGCGGTCCGCCAGGGCTTCGGCGCCACGGGCACTGCGGGAGAAACGGTCCAGGACGAGCGCGGCGACGAACTCGTCCAGCCCCGCGAAATGCGCGTGCAGGACTCCTTTCGCGCACTGCGCCTCATCGGTGACCGCCCGGCTGGTCAGGGCGGCGGCGCCGCCCCGGGCCACGACCCGTTCGGCGGCGGCGAAGAGCCGCTCGCGAAGGTCGGGGATCGCCACTCCACGCGGAGACATGGAACCTCTTTCCGGAAAGCCGATTGCCGGTATGGGCGTGCGCCCATACTCTTTGGGCACTTGCCCATTCTATGGCGTGGAGGCATCCGATGGACCAGGCGAACCCGGCCGAGGGCGTGGCCAACAAGGACCAGGAGCAGGCGTGGAACGGCTACGAAGGCGCCTACTGGGCCCGTCACCAGGACCGCTGGGACGCCGTCAACGACGGCTTCAACCAACCGCTCCTCGACGCCGCCGGGATCGCGCCGCGCGACCGGGTCCTGGACATCGGCTGCGGAGCCGGGCGTACGACCCGGCTCGCCGCCCGACTGGCGGCGCGGGGGACCGCCCTCGGCCTGGACCTGTCGGTCCCGATGCTCGAACGGGCGCGGGCGAGCGCGGCGCACGAGCGGACGGCCAACGTCGTCTTCTCGCGGGGTGACGCCCAGGTCCACCCGTTCGCCCCCGGTGGCTTCGACGTGGCCCTCAGCCGGTACGGCGTCATGTTCTTCGCGGATCCGCGGGCGGCCTTCGCGAACATCGGGCGCGCCCTGCGTCCCGGCGGCCGCCTGTCCTTCGTCTGTGCCGCGCGGCCCGAGGAGAACGACTGGTTCCGGGCGCTGGCCACCCTGCACGGGATCCTTCCGGTGGGGGAGTTCGGCACTCCGGGGGCCCCGGGCATGTTCTCGCTCGCGGCTCCCGGGCGGGCCTCCGGGATCCTGGCTGCTTCCGGCTTCGAGGCGGTCGAGTCCGTAGCCGTGGAGGCGTACGGGGACTGGGGGCGCGATGCCGAGGTCGCGGCCGCGTTCCTGCTGGACACCGGTCCCGGCCGTCAACTCCTCGACCGGGTCGGGCCGGCGGAGGCGGAACGCGCCCGCCGTTCCCTCGCCGACGCCCTTCGCCCCTACGAGGGCGGCGGCGCGGTGCGGATGCGCAGTTCCGCCTGGCTGGTCACCG
Source organism: Streptomyces sp. NPDC004667 (assembly GCF_040609475.1). NCBI lineage: Bacteria > Bacillati > Actinomycetota > Actinomycetes > Kitasatosporales > Streptomycetaceae > Streptomyces > Streptomyces sp. NPDC004667. Next base: position 3,880 of record NZ_JBEXKC010000070.1, read on the forward strand.
CGCGCAGGCCCGCGGAGTAGCGGTGTGGCGGCGGGGCGGAGCGGCGGTGTCGCGCCAGGGTCCTCCTCCGGCCCCGCCCGTGTGCGACCGGGTCAGAACGCGAGGACGGCGTTGCCGTTGACCGTCGCGGACATCGCGCAGGCGTTGGAGAAGGTGTGCTTCCAGGCGACGCGGGTGCCCTGCCACACGCCGTCCGCCGTGACGGTGACGGGGGCGTAGTGCATCGGACAGGCGCGGTCCGGGTCCGGCGCGCTCAGCAGGCGGTCGAACGTGCCGCCGGCGGACTTGAGGGCGGCGCACGCGGCCTGGGGGTCGGGGTGGGTGCCCGTGGCGGTCGGCGCGCAGCTGAGGGTGGACGCCCGTAAGACGGTGGCCGCCGCGTCGTCGCCCTGGGCGACGGTGAACACCAGGGCCGAGGGCGCGTACAGGCTGGTGGGCTTGGCCTCGGCCATGCCGGTCACTCCGGCCAGGCAGAGGAGGGCGGCGGCAGAGACGGTAGCGATGCGACGCACGACAAGACTCTCTTTCGATTCAAAGGCTGGATGCGATTCTGCTTTTCGGAACCGCTTCCTTACGTGCTTGAGCCTGTCTGATCCGAAGGGGAGACGCACATCGATGACCGATTTACGGACACACCGTCCGCATAGCGGCAACCGAATGGTCGTTCGGGCAGCTCAGTCGGGGTGCGCCGACCGCGCGCGGGCGTGCGGGCGCCCGGCTTCGTGGCCGGTGACCTGCTGTCTTTGGCGCGTCGGCGTACTGTCGGCCGCCCGCGATTCACCGGGCGGCCATGCAGCTTGTCCGGATAGCGCGGTCCTCACCACCGCCCGCCCGGCGCTCGGGTGCTACTGACCGACCTGCTGCCGATCGACCTGCTGCCGATCGACCTGCTACCGACCGACCCGCTACTGGCCGACCCTTCCGTCGACGCACTCGCGCAGCAGGTCGGCGTGGCCGCAGTGGCGGGCGTACTCCTCGACCCGGTGCACCAGCAGCTCCCGGACCGCGATGCCGTCCTTGCCCACGCGCTCGCCCAGGTCCGCGTGTTCGGCCAGCGCGGCGTCGGTCGCGGCCTGCTCGCGCTCCAGATCGGCGTACGCGGCGTCCACCACGGCCTGTTCGGCGACGGCTCCGTGGAAGTCGCCGTCGCGCGCGCCGTACAGCTTCGCCAGCGGGTCGCCGTCGGTGATCCAGTTGCGCCAGTCCCGTTCCACCTCGGCCAGGTGCCGGAGCAGGCCGAGCAGCGACATCGTCGACGGAGGCACCGAGCGGCGGGCCAGTTGCTCCGGGTCCAGGCCCTCGCACTTCATGCGCAGGGTCATGCGGTAGTTGGTCAGGAAGTCCAGCAGCGTCGCGAACTCGCCGTCCGGGCTGTTTCCTTCGGTGTTGCGAGGGTCATCGTCCGGGTCGGCCCACATGTCGGGGTAGACGGTCGCCTGGGTCCATCGTTCGGGTTGCTCGTCCATGCGGTCGATGATCGCCCGCGCCGGTCCGGTCCGCCACCGAGTTCCGGTGCGGGGGCGGCGGCATGGCGGCGTCGGCCGACGGGATGCCCCGTCACCCCGGCCGTGTCACGAAGCGGCGCTGGCGCCCGTGCCGGTCTCCACGCCCGCGCGGGCCTCCATGCCCGTACGGGTCTCCACGCCCGTGCGGTCCGGCCTGGAGTCGCCCTGCCTTAGTTCCGCGAGGAGTTCGCTCTGGCCGACCAGGAGTTCCGTGAGGATGCGGCGGGCCGCCCTCAGCAGATCGGCGACGTCGCCGCCGGCGAGCGCGTAACTCACCGTCGACCCGTCGCGGATGGAGACGACGATGCCCGACCGGCGCAGTACGGCGAGCTGCTGGGAGAGGTTGGAGGGCTCGATGTCGATCTCGGCGAGGAGCTCGCGCACGGGCCGCGGGCCGTTCTGCAGCAGCTCCAGGACGCGGATGCGGACGGGGTGCCCGAGCATGCGGAAGAACTCGGCCTTCGCCTGGTACAGGGGTACCTGGATTCCCACGCGTGCTCCTGCCATCGCCCGCAACGGCGCTCCTCCGCACCGGCGTTCCGGTCGGACAGCCCTCGTGCCCGTCCTGATGCCCCGTCGTCGTGCCCGTCGTGTCCGTCGTCATGTCCGTCGTCGTGCCCAATCATTGCGCCCGCGGGGCCCACGCCTGCCCGAGTTTGACTGCTTTCAGATATGCCGAGTTGAAGAAATCTTCAACTCGTGGGCATGCGTGGGCCCGGAGCACCCCGGCTACAGCTCCAGTGCCGCTTCGATGCGCTTCAGCTGGTGGCGGGCCATGGCCAGGTTGGAGTTGCCCTTGTCCAGTACGAGGTACAGGAACAGGCTGTTCATCCCGTTGCCCCCCAGCAGCCTGATGAGGTGGTACTGGCTGCCGAGCGTGATCAGCAGGTCCTCGATCTCGTCCTGCAGCCCCAGCATCTGCATGGTGCGGACCTTCGCCCGGATCACATCGGTGTTGCCCGCGGCGGCGACCATCAGGTCGAGGTCCTTGCCGCCGCCGAGGGTGCCCAGCGCCATCCCGCTGGTGTAGTCGACGAGCGCCGCCCCCAGCGCGCCCTCGATCGAGGTCATGATCTCCTTCAGGGACACTTCCACATTCGCCATCGGCGCCCGCTCCCTCACTCGCACGTCTGCGCCCGGCACCCATGTCGTAGGCGGGGCCGGACTGTTAGCGGCACTCACGCTACTGAGCGGGCGCCACGACGGGCGGGGAATGACGGAAGTGGCGGAAAACCTCTCCCGTGACCCCGCGTGGGGAACGCCCGCCGTTCCACGGCCTGCCTCCCGCGTGATCTGCGGATCACTCGCGAAGATTCTGGACGTCACATGGGGTTCCGTATCCCCTGTGTTCACCCGGTGGTGGGACGCGCGCCGCCCGAGGAGAGGATGTTCGCGCCATGGACCTGGACGTACCCGATTTCGGTATCCCTCAGAAGCTCGCCTCCCGCATGAGCATGGCCGAGCAGCACGACTACCTGCGCGCCCGGTTCACCCGGCGCGGCGCGCTGCGTGCGGGCGCGGTCACCGCCGCCGTGGCCGGGGTCGGCCTCGGCGCGGGCGCGGCATCGCCCGCCTACGCGGCCCCGGCCGTGCTGCCGGCCTCCTCCGAGCGGCGCGGCGTCGACGGTTCGCTGACCGCCCCCTTCGGACGCCACCTGCAGTACGGCGCCGACCCGAAGACCCAGATGCGCGTCTCGTGGCAGGTGCCCTTCGCCGTCAAGAAGCCGTACCTGCGCGTCGGCACCAGCCCCTGGGCGCTGAGCCGGAAGATCGACGCCGAGGTGCGCCACCTCAGCACCCCCGTCTTCAACGGCGGCAAGATCGCGGCCGCCGAGCAGTTCTACCTGCACGTGGGCCTGGACCGGCTGCGGCCCGGCCAGACGTACTACTACGGCGTCGGCCACGACGGGTTCGACCCGGCCGACCACCGCAACCTCGGCACCCTCGGCACCTTCACCACCGCGCCCGCACGCGCCGAGAACTTCACCTTCACCGCCTTCGGCGACCAGGGCGTGAGCTACCACGCCCTCGCCAACGACGCCGTGCTGCTGGCCCAGAACCCGGCCTTCCACCTCCACGCGGGGGACATCTGCTACGCCGACTCCTCCGGCGCGGGCGCCCCCGGCGACACCTACGACGCCCGCGCCTGGGACCAGTTCCTGGCCCAGACCGAGTCGGTGGCCAAGAGCGTGCCGTGGATGGTGACGACCGGCAACCACGACATGGAGGCCTGGTACTCGCCGCAGGGCTACGGCGGCCAGAACGCCCGCTGGTCCCTGCCCGACAACGGCCCGGACCCGGTCAACCAGCCCGGCGTCTACTCCTTCGTGCACGGCAACGTCGGCGTCGTCGCGCTCGACGCCAACGACGTCTCGTACGAGATCCCCGCCAACTTCGGCATCAGCGGCGGAAAGCAGACCGCCTGGCTGGACCGGCGCCTCGGCGAGCTGCGCCACCACCGCGACGTCGACTTCATCGTGGTCTTCTTCCACCACTGCGCGTTCTCCACCACCAGCTCGCACGCCTCCGAGGGCGGTGTCCGCGACGCGTGGGTGCCGCTGTTCGAGAAGCACACGGTGGACCTGGTCATCAACGGCCACAACCACGTGTACGAGCGCACCGACGCCATCAAGGCCAACCGGGTCGGCCGCAAGGTGGCGATCGGGGAGCGGACCGACCCGACCCGGGACGGCATCGTCTACGTCACGGCCGGCGCGGCGGGCCGCTCGCTGTACAGCTTCCCGGTGCCCGACTCGTACGAGGGCCACGTCGCGGACCGCGACAGCGTGGACACCTACCACTGGGCCAAGGGCGGTGCGAAGGCGACCGAGACCGTCGAGTGGTCGCGGGTCCGGTACACCAACTACTCGTTCCTCGCGGTGGAGGTGGAGACCGGCTCCCACCCGCGGCTGAAGGTCAGCGCGCTCGCCGAGACGGGGCAACGCGTCGACCACTTCGAGATCCAGCGCGGCCGGTAGTCCGGTGGTCCGGTGGCCCGGGGCGACCCGGGCCACCGGACGCGGGCAGGCCCCCCGCACGGGCCCCCGGCACGTGCCTCCGGCCGGATCACGCCGGGTTGGCCGGGAATGCCGGGGCCGGGGCGGGCCGGGAAGCGGCTCCGGGCCCGGCCATGCGTCGGGTGTGAGCCAAAGCGCCGGACCCCGCGCCGCCCCGCGGGTCCATCCCGCCCCACACAGTGCGTACGGTGCGTGTGCTGCCCGTATACAGTGTGTGATCTTCCTTCACGCACTCCCCGCAACCCCTTCGCGGGAGGGACACTTCCGGCCGATCCGCGGACGCACCCTTCCGGGCGGGGCAGACGGCGTACGTGTGTTCTGTCTAGCCTCCCGGGCCATGAGATCACCTCTGACGGGCCGTCTGGGCCTCGCCGCCGTCCTCGCCCTCGTCCTCGCCGTGTTCGGCCTCGCCCCCGCCGCGAGCGCCGACCCCGCGCCGGCCGCGCTGACGTTCAGCACGAGCAGCGCCACCACCACGCCCGGTGGCACCGTGCAGCTGTCGATGACGCTCACCAACAACAAGAGCTACGACGTCTGGTTCGTCTACCAGACGATCGACCCCACCTGGCTGACCACCCAGCGCCCCGACCTCAAGTACAGCTTCACCGGCTGTTCCCTCGCCACCGCCGCGGGCAGCACCTCCTGCGCCGGCACCGGTCCCGCCAACCTCGGCGGGAACTACGGCGCCACCATCCCGCCCGGCCAGAGCCGCACCGTCACGCTGACCCTCCAGGTCGCCGCCGACTCCGGCTGCAACGGCAACATAGGCTTCTACAGCTACTACTACGCGGAGTTCAGCGACAGCAGCAACGCCACCGGCGGTCCCGTGTACACGCCCGAGACCCGCGTGCTCTGCGCCTGACGAACCGCCCGCCCGCCCCGTCGAGGGCGATGGCTTGAAATAACCGGAGATCGGGTGTTCGAATGGTCTCGACCATCGGAGCCCGTCCGGCGGACCGCCACGGTCCGCAAAGATGCACCATTCGGGGCCCGGACCAGCGCGCAATCCTCTGCGCGCCTCCGGGCCCTCGCGCACGGGACGCCCGGAACGCACTCCGGTCCCCTCAAGTGATCCTTGAGTGCGCCCCCATTGTGCGCCTGCGGTTTTCCGCCGGTTTTCGCGACACCATCACAAACGCTACACAGAGACATCACCATGTGACGCGACGGATGCGTCGACGACTGGCTTCTGAGGGGGCGCCGGCGTCGCGCGAGGGGGTGCGTCCGCTCCGTGCGAGCCGTGCTCACCCCTGCCTGGGAGGGGACTTCACCGCATGAAGCGGAACATTCGCACCGCCGTGCTCACGGTGGGCACGCTCATCGCCGCGCTCGGCTTACCCGCCGGCACCGCACACGCCGACGACCCCGCGCCGCGCACCGACCTGCGCGTGCTGGTGGTGAGCGACGGCGGCCCGTCGACCGCCGCCATCGCGGCCGAACTGGACTCGGCCGGAACGCCGTACACCACCGTCGACCTCACCCGGGGCGGGCGGCCGACGATCGACGCCGCCTTCCTCGCCGACACCGTGGACGGCCGGCCGCGCGCCAAGTACCAGGCCGTGGTGATGCCCAACGACAACCCCTTCCCGGCCGGCTCGGCCGAGATGGCGGCCCTGAGCGCCTACGAGCGCACGTACGGCATCCCGCAGGTCGACGCCTACACCTACTCCCGGCCCCAGGTCGGCCTCCAGTACTTCGCCTCCGGCGGCTACGCCGGCAGCCTCGACGGCGTGCGCGCCGGGGTCACCGCGGCCGGCCTCGGCGGCCCGTTCGCCTACCTCGACGGGGCCGTCCCCTTCGAGGACAACTCGCCCACCGTCGGCGAGAGTTACGCCTACCTCGCGCAGCCCGCCCCGGGCGCCGACTTCACCACCTACGTCGACGCCCCCATACCCGGGACGCCGAGACGAGGATCGCTGGTCGGCGAGTACCGGCACGACGGACGGCGCGAGCTCGTCGTCACCTTCGTCTACAACCAGTACCAGCAGCAGTTCCGCCTGCTGGCCCGCGGCATCGTCGAGTGGATGACCGGCGGGGTCCACCTGGGCGCCTCGCGCAACTACTTCGCCGTCCACGTCGACGACGTCTTCGCCGCCGACGACCGCTGGGACAGCGTCCTCAACTGCACCCCCGGCGACGTGGACTGCGCCAACGGCGCGGGCACGCCGAGCCCGATCCGGATGACCGGCGCGGACGCCACGTACGCCGCGCAGTGGCAGACCGACCACCGCTTCACCCTCGACATGGTCTACAACGGGGCCGGCAGCCTGGACCAGCGCGAGGACAACAACGGCGTCGACGTGCTCGCCGACACCCTCATCGCCCAGCGCGACCGCTTCCGCTGGGTCAACCACACCTACACGCACGCCTACCTCGGCTGCGAGCAGGACGTCAGCGCCGTGCCGTGGAAGTGCGCCACCCTCCCCGGCGGCGCCACCAAGTGGGTCAGCAGGACGGCCATCAGCGACGAGATCGCGCTCAACCGCGTCTGGGGCCAGGGCGTCGGACTGCCCCTGCAGAACGACGAGTTGGTCACCGGCGAGCACTCGGGCATGAAGCTGCTCCCGCAGCAGCCGCAGGACAACCCCAACCTGGCGCTCGCCCTCGCCGACAACGGCGTCAAGTGGCTCGCCTCGGACAACTCCCGCGACCCCGACCAGCGCCCCGTCGGCCCGGCCGCCACCGTCGCCCGCTACCCGATCAACGTCTTCTACAACGCGGGCAAGGCCGTCGAGCAGGCCGACGAGTACAACTGGATCTACACCCGCCGGTCCCAGGGCGGCAGCGGAATCTGCGAGGACCACGCCGACACCACCACCTGCCTGCCCGCCCCGCTGGACACGGCCACCGGGTACGCGCAGTACATCGCGCCGCAGGAGGTCCGCACCGCCCTCGGCCACGTCCTCTCCAACGACCCCAAGCCCCACTTCATCCACCAGTCCAACCTGGCCGAGGAACGCATCGCCTACCCCGTCCTCGACGGGGTCCTCGACGGGTACGACGCCCTCTTCGCGGCCAACACCCCCGTGGAGAACCTCCGGATGAAGGACATCGGCGTCGAACTCCAGCGCCGCGCGGCCTGGAAGGACGCCGTGAAGGCCGGTCAGGTCACCGCCTACCGCATCGGTGACACCGTCACCGTCCAGGCCCCGAACGGCCTCGCGGTCCCCGCGACCCTGCTCCCCGGCAGCCGCCAGGGCACCGCCGCCTTCGGCAGCCCCTACGCGGGCCGGGCCTCCGGCTGGACGGCCTCGGCCGGGACGCCGCTCGCCTTCACCCTTCCGGCGTCCGCCGCCACCGGAGCGCAGTCCGCAGCCGCCACCTTCGCCCGGCCGGCTCCGCAGACCGCCCCCGCCCCGCGCACCGAGGTCCCCGCGGCCGTGCGCGAAGGCGGCTCCCGAGCCCCCAAGGGCTGACCGACCGGCGCACGCGAGGTCCCGGCCGCCCCTGCGCGGCCGGGACGGCCAGGTCCACCGACCGCGGCCACCCCCACATCTTTTCCGGCCGTGGAGCCCACCCATGCACGTTCACCACGGCGCGCGCCGCCCCGGAGCGACGCGTGTCACCCTGCTCACCGAAGGCACCTACCCGCACAGTCACGGCGGCGTCAGCGTCTGGTGCGACCAGCTCGTCCAGGGCATGCCCGACCTCGACTTCGACGTCATCGCGGTCACCGGCACCGGCCGCGAAGCCCTCGCCTGGGACCTGCCCGCGCACGTCCACAGCGTCCGCTCGGTCCCCATGTGGGGTGCCCCGCCCGAAGGCCGACGGCCCCACGGGCGGGCCGAGCGCCGGCTGGCCGCCGCGTACGAACGGTTCCTGACGGCGCTCCTCGACCCGCAGGCCGAGGACGGGTTCGCCCCCGCGCTCTACACGATGGCGCGCGCCGCCGCGGACGGGCAGCTGAGCCCGTTCCTGCGCGGCCACCGCGCCATCACCATCCTCGCCGCGGTGTGGAACCGTCCGGGACTCGCCGTCCGCGAGGCCCGCCCGACCCTGCGCGACGCGCTCACCGCCACCACCCTGCTGGAACACGCCCTGCGCCCGCTCGCCGCACCACCGCCGAGCGACGGCGTCGCACACGCGGTCAGCGGCGGCGTCGCCGTACTTCCCGGTCTGGCCGGACTCGAACGGCACGACGTACCGCTCCTGCTCACCGAGCACGGGGTCTACCTGCGCGAACGCTACATCGGCTACCGCACCGCGCCCTACCGCTGGCCGGTCAAGGCCCTCGTGCTCGGCTTCTTCCGGCTGCTGGCCCAGGAGAGCTACCGCCGGGCCGCCCTGATCACCCCCGGCAACCGCTACAACCGGCTGTGGGAGGAGGAAGGAGGCGCCGCCCCGGAGTCCATACGCACCGTGTACAACGGCGTCGACCCCGCCGCCTTCCCACCGGCCGGGCCCGAGCCCGAGGTCCCCACGCTGAGCTGGGCGGGCCGGGTCGACCCGATCAAGGACCTGGAGACCCTGATCCGCGCCTTCGACCTGGTCAGGCGTCAGGTACCCGAGGCCCGGCTGCGGCTGTTCGGCGGCACCCCCCGGGGCGGGGAGGCCTACCGGGAGCGGTGCGAGGCACTGGCCGCCGAGCTCGGACACGCAGACGCCGTCGTCTTCGAGGGCCGCGTCGACGACATCAAGGACGCCTACGCCGCCGGCAACGTCGTGATGCTCTCCAGCATCAGCGAAGGCTTCCCCTTCACCCTCATCGAGGCCATGTCGTGCGGACGGGCCACCGTCTCCACCGACGTGGGCGGCGTACGGGAAGCCGTCGGCGAGGCAGGACTCGTGGTACCGCCGAGGGACCCGGCCGCCATGGCCGCCGCCGCCGTGGAACTGCTCGCCGACGCCCCGCGGCGCGCGGCGATGGGCGAGGCCGCCCGGCTGCGGGTGATCGAACAGTTCACCCTGCGCCAGACCATCGACACCTTCCGCTCCATCTACCTGGAACTGCCCGCCCTCGCCCGGTCCGCCGCGGCCCCGCCCCGCATCGCGGTGGCACCCGTGCCCGCGCAGACGTCCACGGCGGCCGCCTCCGCACCGGCGGCCACCTCCGCACCGGCGACCGTCACGGGACCGGCCGTCGCGCAGGCACCCGCCCCGCAGCCGGCCGCCCCGGCCGGTACGCGTCCGCGGCGCCCCGTACCGTCCTGGGCCAGGGCGGACGCCCCCGAGGAGAGCACCGCACCGGCGGTCTCCGGCACGGGGAGCCTGGCCGGATGAGCGGACCCATGGACCTCGAACCGCGCCACGGGCAGGACGACACACTGGCGCTCCGGCTGGCCGTTCCCAAACGGCCGGCCCGCCCCCGCCGCGGCACCGGCACCCCCGGGCCGCGCGGGACCGCCCACGACGGCGAGGCCGTCACCCTGGGGCTGCGCCTGCCCGGACCCGCCCGCACCGACGAGGCCGTCAACGGGCTCGCCGCCGACATGGCCGACCGCGTGGGACCCGCCGTCCACCCGTACGAAGTGGCCGCGCTGCTGGAGGCGGACGGGCTCTCCGCCGAGACCATCCGGCAGCGCTACGGCCACCCCGACATCTTCTCCCTCGCCACCGCACTCTACGAGCGGGTGCCCCGCGTCTTCCCGGAACCGGCCCGCGCGGCCGACCCGTGGCGCCCCGACCACCTGCGCTGCCTGCTGCGCGGAGTGCTGTTCGCCCTCCCCGCCCTCGCCTACCTGCTCACCGCACCGCTGTGGCAACCGGGGAAGCACGCCGCAGCCCTCGTCGTCGCGGGCATCGTCTCCTGGGCGTGGGGCCAGGCCCTCGGCCACCGCGCCTACCTGTGGATGGTGGCCGGCCGGCGCGAGGCCGCCCGCACCCTGCTGCGCGGGGCCCCGCTCGGCGCCGCGCTCGCCACCGCGGCCGCCGCCGTCCCCGCCCACGGCTCCCCGGTGATCTGGGCGGCGGCCGCGCAGTCCCTCTACCTGGCCGCCGCGGGCGTCCTGCTCGTCCTGGGCCGGGAAACGCTGCTGCTCGCCGCCCTCTCACCGCTCGCCGCGGGCGCCGCCGTCCTGCCCTGGTGGGAACCCGGCCCACTGCTGCGCACCGGACTGACACTCCTGGCCCTCGCCGCCACGCTCGCCGCCGCCGGCCGCACCCTGCGCACCGAGTACGCCGCCGCGCCCGCGGCCGGCGAGGGCTCCGGGCCGCCGCTGCCGCGCTCCCTGCCCTACGGCCTGTTCGGCCTGGCCGCAGCCCTGCTGGTGCTGCTCGCGGGCCGCCGCGAGCCGTACGCGGTGATCGTGCTCACCGTCAGCATGGGCCCCGCCGAATGGCTGCTCTACCGCTACCGAGGTCTGTCGGCCGCCGCTCTCGGCGCGTCCGGGAGCCCCGTCGGCTTCCGGCTGCGGTCGGCCGGCGTCCTGGCCCTGTGCCTGCTCCTCTACACGCTCCCGCTGGTGCCCGCCGCACTGCTCACCGGCGCCGGCCCCGCCACCCTGCCCCTGCTCGCCGCGACCCTGTGGACCGCCCTGCTGCTCCAGGCCTTCGCGGTGGCCTGGGCCCCGGCCCTGATCTGCCTCGCGGCCGCCGGCGCCGCCGGCGCGGTCACCCTGTTCCACCTGCCCCCGGGACCCTCCGTCCTGCCGCTCTGCTGCGCCGGGGCCGCCCTGTGCCTCATCGGGTGCACGCTGCGGCTCCTCGGACGGCCCGCCTCCCATGCCTGACGACCCCGACCCGGCCCGACCCCGGACCGCACCCGTACCCGTACCACCCATCGAAAGGAGAGGTCGGTTGACCTCCGCACCGCTCGCAGCCGTCACCGGAGCCGAAGGCTTCATCGGCTCCCACCTCACCGAGTCCCTCGTCGCCCGCGGCTACCGGGTCAGGGCCATGGCCCAGTACAACTCCTTCTCCTCCTACGGCTGGCTGGAGACCCTCGCCCCCGACGTCCTCGACCAGGTGGAGATCGTCCTCGGCGACGTCCGCGACCCCGGCTCGGTCCGCGGGCTGCTGGAAGGCGCCGACTGCGCCTACCACCTCGCCGCCCTCATCGCGATCCCCTACTCCTACCGGGCCCCGCACAGCTACGTGGACACCAACGTCACCGGCACCCTCAACGTGCTGGAGGCCGTCCGCGCGCTCGGCACACCGCGCCTGGTGCACACCTCCACGAGCGAGACGTACGGCACCGCGCAGACCGTCCCGATCACCGAGGACCACCCCATCAACACCCAGTCCCCGTACGCCGCTTCGAAGGCCGGCGGCGACCGGCTCGCCGACAGCTACCACGCGAGCTTCGAGACCCCCGTGGTGACCCTGCGGCCCTTCAACACCTTCGGCCCGCGCCAGTCGATGCGCGCGGTGATCCCCACCGTCATCGGCCAGGTGGCGGCCGGGGAGCGCGTCATCACCCTCGGCGACCTGCGCCCCACCAGGGACTTCAGCTACGCCAAGGACACCGCCGCGGCGTTCCTCGCGGTGGGCACCGCCCCCGCCGAGCGGGTGGTCGGCCGCACCTTCAACTCCGGTACCGGTACCGAGATCTCCGTCGGCGACCTGGTGGCACTGATCGGCAAGGTGATGGACGTCCCGATCGAGGTGCGCGAGGACACCGAGCGACTGCGGCCGGCCGCCTCCGAGGTCATGCGGCTCGTCGCGGACGCGAGCCGGCTCACCGCCGCCACCGGCTGGGAACCGGCCCACAGCCTGGAGGAAGGCCTGGCGCACACCGTCGAGTTCTTCCGCGACCCGGCCAACCTCGCCCGGTACAAGACCGGCATCTACAACGTCTGATCCCACCGGACCCCACACCCCCCACGCCCACCCCACCGCCATCCCCACGTCCCCCCACCACGGCTCCGCACACGACTGATGGAGGAACTCCCCATGTACGCAGTGATCCTGGCGGGCGGCAAGGGCGTCCGGCTGCGCCCTTACACCACTGCCCTCCCCAAGCCGCTCGTCCCCATAGGTGACCAGCACGCCATCCTGGAGATCGTGCTGCGCCAGCTGTCGGCCGCCGGATTCACCCGCTGCACCATCGCCATCGGTCACCTGGGCGAGATCATCCGCGCCTACGTGGGCGACGGATCCCAGTGGGGGATGGCCGTCGACTACGCGACCGAGGAGAGCCCGCTGGGGACCATGGGCCCGCTGCTCAACCTCCGCGACCGGCTCCCGGAAAGATTCCTCGTGATGAACGGCGACGTCCTCACCGACCTCGACTACGCCGACGTGCTGCGCCGCCACGAGGCCTCGCGCGCGCCGCTGACCATCGCCACCTACCCGCGCAAGGTGCACGTCGACTTCGGGGTGCTCACCACCGACGCCACCCGCGTCGTCGGCTTCACCGAGAAGCCCAGCATGGACTATCGCGTGTCCATGGGCGTGTACGGCCTGAGCCGCGACACCCTCGACGGATACACCCCCGGCCTGCCGCTCGGCTTCGACGAGCTCGTCCTCGACCTCCTCAAGACCCAGAACCCGCCGCACGCCTACGAGTTCGACGGCTACTGGCTGGACATCGGCCGCCCCGACGACTACGACCGGGCCAACGCCGAATTCACCACCCGCAAGTCCCTGCTGCTCAAGGGAGCCTGAGGCACGTCATGCGCATTCTCGTCCTGGGACGCACCGGCTATCTCGGCGCGCACGTCGCCGACCGGCTGGGCGCCCTGCCGGATGTACGGGTCCTCGACGCCGGGCGCTCGCCCGGCGCCGGGTTCGGCATCGACCTCGCCACCGACCGGACCGAACGGCTGGCCAAGACCCTCGCGGGGGCGGCCCCCGATGCCGTGGTGAACTGCGCGGGGGCGACCGGCGGTGACCCGGTCACCCTCGCCGAGGTCAACTCCCGCGGACCCGCGGTGCTGTGCGCGGCACTGCGGGAGGCCGCCCCGCAGGCCCGCCTGGTCCACCTGGGCTCGGCGGCCGAGTACGGGCCGGGCGCGTTCGGCGTCCGGGTGGGGGAGTCGGCGGCCACCCGCCCGGTCAGCCCGTACGGGGCCACCAAACTGGCCGGGACCGTCACCGTGGCCACCTCCGGCCTGGACGCGGTGGTGCTGCGCGTGGGCAACCCGGTCGGGCCCGGCGCACCGGCCACCGGGCTGCCCGGCAGGCTCACGGCCCTGCTGCGGGAGGCCGGCCCGGACCCGGCGGCGGTGCTGCGGCTGGGCGACCTCTCCGCGTACCGCGACTTCGTGGACGTACGGGACGTGGCCCGCGCGGTGGAACTCGCGGTCACCGCCACCGGTCCGCTGCAGTCGGTGCTGAACATCAGCACCGGCGAGGCGGCGCCGGTCCGCGAACTGGTGCACGGACTGGCCCGCCGGGCGGGCTTCCGGGGGCGGATCGAGGAGAACACGGGCGCCGCGCCCGGCTCGGCCCGCTCGGCAGACGTGTCCTGGCAGTGCTCCGACGTCACGGCGGCGGACCGGGTCCTGGGGTGGCGTCCGGCCCGTCAACTGGACGACATGCTCGCCTCGTTGTGGGAGGCGGGCACCCGGAGCGGCAGCCCCGCGCGATGACCCTGCTGGTTCCGCTGTACGTACACCCGGCGGAGGACCCGGGGGCCTGGGCGCGGCTGATCGGGGCCGCGCCCCGGACCTACGCGGTGGTGCTCAACCCCGCGAGCGGTCCGGGCCCGCGCCCCGATCCCGCGTTCACGGCCGCCGCCTCGGCCCTGCACGCCGCCGGCGCGCGGCTGCTGGGATACGTCGACACCGCGTACGGGCGGCGGGACGGGGCGGAGGTCAACTACGAGATCCTGCGCTACCGGGAGTGGTACGGGGTCGACGGCGCTTTCCTGGACCGGGTGACGGCGGAACGCCGGGGGCTGCGCGCCTGCCGTCGCCTGGTCCGGTCGCTGCGCAGCCTGGGGGCGAGCACCGTCGTCCTCAACCCGGGCGTCCACCCGGACCCGGGCTACCTCCGCCTGGCGGACCTGGTCGTCACCTTCGAGGGCGACTGGAGCACGTACGTGTCGGCGTTCAGCCGGCCCGGGTGGACCGCCCGCCACCCGCCGGAGCGCTTCTGCCACCTCGTCCACGGGGTTCCCGAGGCCCTCGTCCCGCTCGCGGTGCGCACCGCCGGCGAGCGCGGCGCGGCGGTCTCGGGTCCGGTCACCGGCCACCTCCCCAACCCGTGGACCGAGCCGACCCCGGCCCTGCACACCCCCGGAAGCTGACGTCCGGCCGGGTGGCCCCGCCTCATCCGGAGGCGGGGTCCCCGGCGACCCGGAGGGTGGCGGGGCCGGCGGACGGCAGGGGGGCGGAGCGGCCGCCCTCGTGGTCCGCCGCGACCCCGTGCAGCGGGCGGGTGCCCTCGGCGGCGCCGGCCAGCCACCGCCAGATCGGGGCCGCGGCGTCGGAGGGATCCGGCGCGGACTCCCGGCCGGAGATCCACGTCGTGAGGGTGAACCGGTGGTCGGCGAACCGCCTGCTGGGGCAGGTCGACGGGACGACCTCGTGGAAGGCGGCGGCGGGGAAGAAGACGATCGTGTCGTGCTCGGGCTCGATCGTGCGGTACGTCTGGGACGGCCGCGCCCGGTGGCCGTCGACCACGGTGTCGTGGAGGCGGAGCTGGCCGCCGCCGAAGCCGCGGGGCCGGCGGTGGAGGTAGTAGACCGCGGACACGGCCGTGCTCACGTCGGGCACCCGCGACGCGTCGGTGTGCATCCCGTAGTGGCCGCCGTCGCCGTGCGCCGTCAGGACCGTCAGGGACCGGTCGAGCGCGGCCCGGTGGCCGAGGGACTCCTGGACGAGCGGCAGGCAGTCGGCGAGGTGCCGGCTGAACACCCCGCTGGTCACGGGAAGGACCAGCGAGTCCCTCCCCTTGTGGGACTCCTCTCCGGTCAGGGGGTCGGGCACGGTCCCCGCCGTGAAGTCGCCCTGCCGCCCGATCGCGTACTCCAGCAGGGCGTCGGCGCGTTCGGCGCCGAGGAAGTTCTCGAATCGGCACACCGGCGCCGGTACCACCAGAGCCGGGGACCATCGGTCGGAGGAGGGCAGGACCCGGGTGCCGATTTCCGTCGCAGAGGCCGGTTCCTTCGCGAATCCGCTCATGGCCCGGAACCGTACGCGCGCCCCGGGCCACGGCGAAGGAGCACAGGGGGGCGCACGGGGGAACGTCCACGGTGCCCCGTACGTGCGCCTCGGCGCGTGGGGGCCGCCCGGCGGGGCGGGTCAGTGGAAGACGCCCGCCCTGGCCGCCGCGCAGGCGGCGCGGGCCGCACGGCGCGGGAGTTCCGGGTCGGGGGCGCTGCGCAGGAGCAGCAGTTCCTGGTACAGCGGCGCCGTGGCCGTGACGAGCAACGCGCGGGCGTCCAGGCCCGGTTGGAGCTCGTTCCGGTCCACCGCCCGGTCGGCCACCGGCGCCGAGCGGGCGTAGCGGCCCTCCCAGAAGCGGTTCAGCGCGCCCGCGGCCTGTGCCGAGCGGAAGGAGGCGGCGATCAGCGCGGTGGTGAGGTTCGCGCCGGAGCCGGAGCCGGAGCCGGAGCCGGAGCCGGAGCCGTCGGTCGCGTCGGTCCCGCCCGGGCACAGGGCGTCGTAGACCTCCTGGTTGAGGGCCGTGAGGTCGCCCTCCAGGGACCCGGTGTCGGCCGGGCGCCAGCCGTCGTCGGCGGCCGCGTCGAGGACGTCGGCCAGCAGCCCGCCGACGTCGCGCCACCGCCGGTACACGGTGGTGCGGTGGACCCCGGCCCGCTCGGCGACGGCGTCCACCGTCAGCGCGTCGTACCCGGCCTCCACGAGGAGCGTTCCGACCGCCTCGACGACCTGCGCGCGGACACGGGCGCTGCGGCCGCCCGTCCGGCGCCGGGCGCCCTCGGGAGTGGACTCGGGAAGATCGCTTGCGTTCTGGGGGGACGTCATGTCACGATCTTAACGCAACATCCGTCGCTTTAGGGAGTTCCGATGCTCATCCGTCGTATCCGGCCCGCCGGCCGCCGCCCCGGTTCCGCCCCCGCCCGCCCCTCCCACCACCCGGAGACCCTCCATGACCGCGACCGACACCTCCGCACGGCTCACCGCGCTTGACGTCACCAAGGCCTACGACGGCCGCCTCGTCCTCGACTCCGTCACCTGCTCCGTCACGGCGGGGGACCGCCTCGGGATCGTCGGCGAGAACGGCTCCGGCAAATCCACCCTGCTGCGCATCCTGGCGGGCGCCGAACAGCCCGACGGCGGAAGCGTCTTCATCCGTTCCCGGGGCCGCGTCGGCCACCTCGCCCAGGAGGAGGAACTGCCCGCGCACCTCACGGTCCAGCAGGTCATCGACCGGGCCCTCGGCGAACTGCGCGGCATGGAAGCCGGGCTGCGCCGACTGGAACGCCGCATGGAAGACGGCGACACCTCCGTCCTGACCGCCTACGCCGACCTGCTGACCGCCTACGAACTGCGCGGCGGATACGAAGCCGACGCACGCGTCGAACGCGCCCTGCACGGTCTCGGCCTGCTGCGGCTGCGCCGCGACCGCCCGGTCGGCGCACTGTCCGGCGGGGGCCGGGTCCGGCTGCGCCTCGCGACGCTGCTGGCCGCCGAGCCCGAGGTGCTGCTGCTCGACGAACCGACCAACCACCTGGACGACTCCGCCCTGACCTGGCTGGAGGAGCACCTGCGCACCCGCCGCGGCACCACGGTGGCCGTCTCCCACGACCGCGTCTTCCTCGACCGCGTCACCACCTCCCTCCTGGAGGTCGACGGCGACACCCACACGGTCGTGCGCCACGGGAACGGCTACAGCGGCTACCGCGCCGAACGGGCCGCCGCCCGCGAGCGCGCGGAACAGGCCCATGAGGCGTGGACCACCGAGGTCGCCCGGCTGCGCGACGCCGCCGCCGGCACCGCACGGCGGGTGGCGCCCGGACGGGCCCGCAAGGACGGCAACAAGATGGCCTACGACCGGGCCGCCGGCCGGGTGCAGCAGTCCCTGGCGAGCCGGGTGCGCCAGGCCGAGGAACGCCTCGGCCGCCTGCTGGCGCACCCGGCGCCCCGGCCCGCACCGCCCCTGCGCTTCACCGTCGTCCCCCAGGGGGGCGAGGTGCGCGGAACGCTCCTCGCGGCGCACCGCGCCGAGGTTCCGGGGCGTCTGGCGCCGACCAGCCTGACCCTCGGCCCCGGCGACCGCCTCCTGATCGGCGGACCGAACGGCGCGGGCAAGAGCACCCTGCTCGACCTGCTCGCCGGAACGTCACAGCCCGCGCACGGCAGCGTCGAACGCCGGGGCCGCGTCGGACTGCTCCACCAGCTGCCGGACCCCGGGCCGGACGGGCGCACCGTCCTCGCCGCCTACGGGCAGGGACGCGCCGGACACCCGGAGGAACACGCCGAACAGCTGCTGGCGCTCGGGCTGTTCCACCGCGACCGGCTCGGCGTCCCCGTCGGCAGCCTGTCGGCCGGACAGCGGCAGCGGCTCGCGCTGGCGCGCCTGGTGACCGAGCCGTACGACGTCCTGCTCCTCGACGAGCCGACGAACCACCTCTCCCTCGCCCTGGTGGAGGAACTGGAGACGGCCCTCGCGGGCTTCCCCGGTGCGGTGGCCGTCGTCAGCCACGACCGGATGCTGCGCGCCCGCTGGCAGGGCGCGCGCCTGGACCTCGCGGCGGCGGCCCCCGCCGACGGCCGCTGCGCGGCGCTCCCGACGGCCACCGCCCACGCGGCCTGACCCCGATCCGCCCCTCGATCCGCCCCTTCCGAGAGGACCCGTATGCCCCACACCCTCACGCCCGACCGCTCCTTCCCCGTCTCCCACCCGGGCTCCGGCCCGTACGCCCTGACCACCGGCCCCGACGGCGCGCTCTGGTGCACGCTCGTGCACGCCGGCCGGATCGCCCGGCTCACGCCCGAGGGCCGGCTCGACGAGTTCCCGCTCGACTCGGACGTCTGCGGCCCCTCCCTCATCACCGCGGGCACCGACGGCGCGCTCTGGTTCACCCGCATGCGCGAC
The DNA here is from genome assembly GCF_040609475.1 of Streptomyces sp. NPDC004667. Taxonomy (NCBI): domain Bacteria; kingdom Bacillati; phylum Actinomycetota; class Actinomycetes; order Kitasatosporales; family Streptomycetaceae; genus Streptomyces; species Streptomyces sp. NPDC004667. The sequence continues at coordinate 22,289 of NZ_JBEXKC010000070.1, forward strand.
GACCGGATCGGCCGGATCGACCCGGACGGGCACGCCCGCTCGTACGCCCTGCCCACACCGGGCGCGGGCCCGTACGGCATCGCGGCCGGACCCGACGGCGCCCTCTGGTTCACCCAGCTGCACAGCGACCGGATCGGTCGCATCGACACCGGGGGAGCGGTCGTGGAGTTCCCGCTGCCCGGCCTCGAAGGAGCCTTCCCCTCCATGATCACGGCGGGCGGCGACGGCGCCCTCTGGTTCACCCTCAACCAGGCCCACGCCATCGGCCGGATCACGACCGCGGGCGAGGTGACCGTCCATCCGCTGCCCACGCCCGGGGCGGCACCCGTCGGGATCGCGGCGGGAGCCGACGGAAGCCTGTGGTTCACGGAGATCGGGGCGGGCCGCATCGGGCGGATCACGACGGCGGGGGAGGTGACCGGGTTCCCGCTCCCGGACCCGGCCTGCCGCCCGCACGCGATCACCACCGCCCCCGACGGCTCGGTGTGGTTCACCCTGTGGGCGACCGGAAGGATCGGTTCCCTCACCCCCGAGGGGGACCTGGAGGAACACGCCCTCCCCGACCCCGCCTGCGAACCCCACGGCCTGGCGTTCGGCCCGGACGGCGCCCTCTACACGGCCCTGGAGACGGGGGAGATCCTGCGCCTCGTCCGCGGCGGAGCGTGATCCCCGCACACCGCCGGCGCCGGACCGGCCGGCACCCGCAGCGGCGGCGCCGGCCCGGTCAGGCGGCCGTGAAGAAGGTGTCGGGCACGCCGTCGAGGATGAACCCGTTGTCGAAGCGGACGCGGAGCGTCACGCGCAGCCGCTGCCGCCGGTAGGCGGTCCACTCGGGTTCCAGGGCCGCGATCTGCTCTTCGAGCCGCTCCCTGCTCTGCGCGGGCATGTCCCGGCCGAAGGAACCGAGCAGCGACGCGAGCCGCTCGTACTCGCGGGCCCCCTGGCTCGGCCGGTCGTGCTCGGCCACCCGCACCACGGTTCCCGGCGTGCCCGCCGCCAGCCACAGGGACCCCACGGCGCCGCATGCCGCCGCCTCGTCCCCGGGGCGCTCTTCCCGGCCGTCCGCCACGGCGTCCGTGATCGCGACGCCGTCGCTCAGCCTGGTGTCCGCCGCCAGCTCGACCCGCAGGCCCTCGTGGAACGTCATCGGTACGTCATCCCTCGGTTCGGTGCACGCTGCCCGCAACCCCGGGCGGTGCCATTATCCGTACCGGACCCGGACGTCACGTCCGCCGGCCGGCCCCCACCAGGGCGCCGTCCCGGGCCACGATCCGGCCGCCGCGCACGACCACGTCGCGCCGCGGCACGTCGACCACGGCCTGGGGGACGCACTCGCCCTCGACGAGCACGAAGTCCGCCGGGGCACCCGGGGCGAAGTCCGCGTGCGCCAGTCCCATCACGTCGGCGCCGCCATGGGCGGCCACGGTGAAGCAGGACGTCAGCTCCTCGTCGAGACGGGCGTCCGTGGTCCAGCCCAGGAGGTGTGCGCGGTGCAGCATGTCGGCGTTCCCGAACGGACTCCAGGAATCGCGGACCCCGTCCGAGCCCAGGCCGACGCGGACGCCGTGCTCCCGGAGCCGGGCGACGGGCAGGACCAGGGACTCGCTCGGGGCGACCGTCGTCAGGGCGATGTCCAGGTCGGCCAGATCGGCGGCCGTCGCGTCGAGCTCGGGCCCGGACAGGAACGGCAGGCAGAAGACGTGGCTGACCGTCACCTTCCCGCGCAGCGACAGCGCCCGGGTGCGCTCGACGACGGCCCGCAGGACGCGCGTGCCCTTCTCGTCCCGGTCGTGGAGGTGCAGGTCCACGCCGACGCCGTAGCGGTCCGCGAGCCCGAAGACCAGGTCCAGCTGCTCGTCGAGGGCGTGGTCGAAACCGATCGGGTCGATGCCGCCGATCAGATCGACGAGGCCGCTGCGCGCCGCGTCCTCCAGCAGCGCGGCCGTGCCCGGGGCCCGGACCACACCGTGCTGGGGGAACGCCACGATCTGCACGTCGAGCGCACCGGCGAGGCGCTCCCGGGCCTCGGCGACGCCCTCGACACCGGCCAGGCCGTACGCGGGCGCCACGTCGGTGTGGGCCCGCATGGCCCGGGTGCCGCGCGTCACCGCGTGCGCCATCAGCCCGTACGCGCGCTCGCCGACCGGGCGGGCCTGCGCCCGGTGGAGCTCCACGTCCTGGTCGCAGTAGCCGGCGATCCCGGCCGCCGGACGGCGCGACACCCAGCCGCCGCCCCAGCTCGTCTTGTCGGGGTGGATGTGCGCGTCGACGAGCGAGGGCAGCGCCATGCGGCCCGCGCAGTCCACCACCTCGGCACCCTCGGGCGCGGGGGCGCCGGAGACGCGGCCGTCGACGACCACCAGGTCCACGGGCCGCCCCACCCCGAGGGGACGTACGTCGCGGAAGACCACGGACATGGGGGCTCCTTGGGGCAGGGGGAGGGCTGGTGGCCCTTTTGTATACCAACGAAGGACCGGCTTACAAGAATCCCCGGACCGAGACCCGGGAGAACTGGGCCCTCAATCCGTCTTGGTATACAAACTGGTATCCCCGAAGAGCGACTGCAATGCCACGGAGCGACTGTCGCGCACGTGCAACAGCGTGCTCGCGGCAGCGGCCTCCTCGTCACCCGCCGCGATGCGCCGGAAGATGTCCGCGTGCTGCGCCCGCATGTGCCCCGGCTCCGCACGCAACCCGAAGAGCAGACGGAGCTGCCAGTCGAGCTGCTCCATCGTCCGCGCCAGCAGCGGATTGCCGCTCAGCGCCACGATCCGCTCGTGGAAGGCGGCGTGCTCGGCCACCTCCCGAGCCCCCTCGTCCGCCGTGGCCGCCCGCTCGGCCCCCTCCAGCGAGGCCCGCAGGGCGGCCAGCCCCGCCGGCTCCCCGGGGAGGGCCGAGGCCACCGCCCGGGCGGCGAGCCGCGACGCCTGCACGGCGAGCGGCTCCCACACCTCGTACAGCCACCGCACGTCGGCCCGTTCCAGCCGGCGCACGCGCACCCCGCTGTGCGGCAGCAGCTCCAGCAGCCCCTCGGCGACCAGGGCCCGCAGCGCCTCGCGCACCGGGACCCGCGACATCCGCAGCTCCTCGGCGACCTCCCGCTCCACCAGGCGCGAGCCCATCGGGTAACGGCGGTCGACGATCCGCTCCCGCACCGCCTCCCGCGCCCGCGCGCTCAGCGACGTACGCGGCGCCGGGGCACGCCCCTGCGCCGCGGGCTCCCGCCCCGATGCCGCTCCGCCGCCCGCCATGCCCACCCGTCCTCCGCTCGCCGTGCCCCGGGCGAGGATACGGCCCGGACCCGCCGGCTCACCCGCCGCCGGGCCCGCCGCCGTTCCCGGGACGGACCCCGGGACCCCGGCGGCGGCCCGGCCGGTGGTCGCGCCTACCGGGACGACCACACCGTGCCGCGGGCCTCGTACTCCAGCATGGCCTCGACCCCCGTCGCCGCGTCGGCGCCCAGCTCGCGGCGGACGAGCCACAGGGCGAGTTCGAGCCCCGAGGTGATGCCCCCGGCCGTCACCAGATCGCCGTCGTCCACGACCCGCGCGTCCTTCAGTACGCCGCCCTCCCGCTCCAGGTCCGGGCGCGCCCTGTGGTGGGTGGTGCAGGGCCGGCCCCGGGTCAGTCCGGCGGCGGACAGCAGCATGACGCCCGTGCACAGGGCGCCGATGGTGAGCCCCGGACGCGGTGCCTCGCGCAGCGCCCGCGTCAGGACGCCGCGCCGGATCTCGGCCCACACCCCGGGATCCTCGCGACGGGCGTAGCCGCCGCCCGGCACCACCACGACGTCGGCCTGCCGCGGGTCCCAGCCGTGCTCGACGCCGACGCGCGTCCCGTACGACGCCCGGACGGAACAGGGGCGGGACGCGGTGACGTAGCGGACCTCCACCAGCCGGTCCGTGAAGAACCGGGCGGCCGAGAAGACCTCGTACGGGGCGGCGAAGTCGAGCTCCTCCACCCCGTCGAACATCACGATGTGCACCCTCCAGGGCTTCGCGCCCCCGCCCCCGCCCCCGCCCCCGGCCGCGGAGGCGGCCGGGGCCCCCGCGAGCCCGGCGACCCCCGAGAACGCTCCGGTGGCACCCAGGGCGGTCGACGCCCGGAGCACGTCCCTGCGGTTCACGCTCATTGCGGCACTCCTCTGTACGGTTCGCACGGATCAGAGGGGCGATCGGACCACGGCCCCGTCGAAGGGGTCGGGAGCAGCGGAGCACGGGTTCCCGAGGACCCCTGTGGCGCGCCCCACACCGCGCCCCCCGGCCCGCGCCCAGGAACGCCCCCCCCCGCACCGTCCGCGACCCGGGACCCACCCGCCGTACACGGTCCGTGGCGTCCCACGGCGAACCGGGACGATCGAACATACGATGGGCGCAACCGGCGCGGGCGGCTCGCCGTGCCGCCGGACCGGGACGCTCGGGTGGGTGGGAGACGTATGGCAGAGGCCGCCGACACAGCACGGACCGTCATCCTGACCGTGGACGACGACCCGGGAGTCTCCCGCGCCGTCGCCCGCGACCTGCGCCGGCGCTACGGCGCCACGTACCGCGTCGTACGCGCCGAGTCCGGGGAGTCGGCGCTGGAGGCGCTGCGCGAGCTGAAGCTGCGCGGCGACCTGGTGGCCGTCATCCTGGCCGACTACCGCATGCCGCAGATGAACGGCATCGAGTTCCTCGAACAGGCCCTCGCCGTCTACCCGGGCGCGCGGCGCGTCCTGCTGACCGCCTACGCGGACACCAACGCGGCGATCGACGCCATCAACGTCGTCGACCTCGACCACTACCTGCTCAAACCCTGGGACCCGCCGGAGGAGAAGCTCTACCCGGTCGTCGACGACCTCCTCGCCGCCTGGCGCACCAGCGACTACCGGCCCGTGCCCGCCACCAAGGTGGTCGGACACCGCTGGTCGGCGCGCTCCTCCGACGTGCGGGAGTTCCTGGCCCGCAACCAGGTGCCCTACCGCTGGTACTCCTCCGACGAACCCGAGGGGCGGCGCCTGCTGGAGGCCGCCGGGGCCGACGGGGAGCGGCTCCCTCTGGTGATCACCCCGGAGGGCTCCGTGCTGATCGAGCCCGAGGCGGCCGAGCTGGCGGCCCACGTGGGACTCGCGACGACGCCGGCCGCCGAGTTCTACGACCTCGTCGTCATCGGCGGCGGTCCGGCCGGCCTGGGCTCGGCCGTGTACGGCGCCTCCGAAGGGCTGCGCACCGTACTCGTCGAACGGTCGGCCACCGGCGGACAGGCCGGGCAGAGCTCCCGCATCGAGAACTACCTCGGCTTCCCGGACGGCGTGTCGGGCGCACAGCTCACGGACCGCGCCCGCCGCCAGGCCGGCCGGTTCGGAGCCGAGATCCTCACCGCCCGCGAGGTCACCGGGCTGGAGGTCAACGGCGCCTCGCGCGTCGTCCGCTTCTCCGACGGCACGGCGGTCGCCGCGCACAGCGTCATCCTGGCGACCGGCGTGTCCTACCGCCAGCTCCACGCACCGGGCTGCGACACCCTGACCGGCTGCGGGGTGTACTACGGCTCCTCCCTCACCGAGGCCGCCTCCTGCCAGGGCCATGACGTCTACATCGTGGGCGGCGCCAACTCCGCCGGACAAGCCGCCATGTACCTGGCGCGGGGCGCGAAATCGGTGACCCTGCTGGTACGCGGCGACTCCCTGAGGGCCTCCATGTCCCACTACCTGATCCAGCAGATCGAGGACGCCGCGAACATCACGGTACGCACCCGGACCGTCGTCGACGAGGCCCACGGCGACGGGCACCTGGAGCAGCTGACGCTGCGCGACGTGGACACCGGAACGACCGAACTCGTCGACGCCCAGTGGATGTTCGTGTTCATCGGCGCCGCCCCGCTCACCGACTGGCTCGACGGCACGGTGCTGCGCGACGAACACGGCTTCATCCTGGCCGGGCCGGACCTCACCCCCGACGGACGGCCACCCGCCGAGTGGGAACTGGACCGGCCGCCCTACCACCTGGAGACCAACATCCCCGGCGTGTTCGTGGCGGGCGACGCCCGCGCCCAGTCCGCGAAGCGCGTCGCGTCCGCCGTCGGAGAAGGAGCCATGGCCGTGATGCTCGTCCACCGGTACCTGGAGCAGTCGTGAGCGGCCGGGCCGTGCCCTGCGCCCCGCAGGAGATCGCCACGCTCTTCCTGTTCGAGAAGCTCACCCCCGAGCAGCTCGGGAGGCTGTGCGCCGAGGGACGGGTCGAGTGCTTCGACCCCGGCCCGGTGTACACCGAGGGCGAGCCCGCCACCTGCTTCTACGTCATGATCGAGGGCACCGTCGTCCTGTACCGCCGGGTCGGCGCCGACGACGTGGAGGTGAGCCGCACCTCCCAGCGCGGGGTGTACTCCGGCGCCATGCAGGCCTACCTGGGCGACCGGGTCCCGCAGCTCTACACCAACTCCATGCGCGTGACCGAGCCGACCCGGTTCTTCGTCCTGCCCGCGCAGTCGTTCGCCGACGTCATGCGGGAGTGGTTCCCGATGGCCGCCCACCTGCTGGAGGGACTCTTCTTCGGCTCGAAGAACACCCAGCGGGCCATCGGACAGCGCGAACGGCTCCTGGCCCTCGGCTCGTTGTCGGCCGGCCTCACCCACGAGCTCAACAACCCGGCCGCGGCGGCCGTCCGGGCCACCGCGACCCTGCGGGAACGGGTCGGCAAGATGCGGCACAAGCTGGCCGTCATCGCCCAGGGCCCCTACTCCCGCGAGGCACTGGCCGAGCTCATCGACATCCAGGAGCGCACCGCCGAACGCGTGGCCAAGGCACCGGTACTGAGCCCCCTGGAGGCGTCCGACCGGGAGGACGAACTCACCGACTGGCTCGAAGAGCACGGCATCCCGGAGGGCTGGCGGATCGCACCGACCTTCGTCCAGGCCGGACTCGACACGGACTGGCTGGAACAGGTCGCGGCCACCGTGGCCGAGGACATCCTGCCGGGTGCCATCGGATGGCTCAACTACACCGTCGAGACCGAACTGCTGATGGACGAGATCGACGACTCCACCACCCGCATCTCCCACCTCGTCGACGCGGCCAAACAGTACGCGCAGCTCGACCGGGCCCCGCACCGGCCCGTCGACGTCCACGAACTCCTCGACAGCACCCTGCTGATGCTGTCGGGCAAGATCGGCAACCGCATCCGGGTGGTCAAGGACTACGACCGCTCCCTGCCCGACGTGCCCGCCTACCCGGCGGAACTCAACCAGGTGTGGACCAACCTCGTCGACAACGCCGTCTTCGCGATCGGCAGCACCGGCGGCGACGGCACCCTGACCGTCCGCACGGCACGGGAGGGCGACCGGCTGCTCGTGGAGTTCCGCGACACCGGCCCCGGCATCCCGGCCGACGTCCGCGGCCGCATCTTCGACCCCTTCTTCACCACCAAACCGGTCGGCGAGGGCACCGGGCTCGGCCTGGACATCTCCTGGCGGATCGTCGTCAACAAGCACCACGGCAGCCTCCAGGTCGAGTCCGCGCCGGGCGACACCCGCTTCCAGGTACTGCTGCCGCTGACCACCCCGGAACCCGAGACCACCGAGGAGCCCGTATGACCGGCATCGAAGGAATCGACCCGAGCGTCCCGCCCACCGGCACCGGCTGCGCCGACTGCGACGCGGCGGGCGGCTGGTGGTTCCACCTGCGGCGCTGCGCCCAGTGCGGCCACATCGGCTGCTGCGATTCCTCACCCGCCCAGCACGCCACCGCCCACTGGAAGTCCAGTGGCCATCCCCTGGTGCAGAGTTTCGAACCGGGCGAGGACTGGTTCTGGGACTACGACGGGGCCGAGCTGTACACCTCGGGCCCGGACCTCACGCCCCCGGTCGCGCATCCGGCGGACCAGCCGGTACCGGGCCCGGCAGACCGGGTCCCCCAGGACTGGACACGGCTGCTGCACCGCTGAACCCCGGCCCCGGGGGCCGTCGGGGCGCGGACGGGCCCGCGCACCGACGGCCACGCCGCGATCAGGTGTTGATGCAGGTGTTGCCGGCGGCGGGGTTGAGGGCACCGATGAGGTTGATGGAGTTGCCGCAGAGGTTGATCGGGATGTGGATGGGCACCTGGACCACGTTGCCGGAGAGGATGCCGGGGGAGCCGACGGCGAAGCCATTGGCATCGGCATCGGCGATGGCGGTGCCGGTGGCGCCGAGGATGCCGACCGCGGCGAGGGCGGCGGCGGCGATGGCGGTACGGATGCGCATGTCACTCCAAGGTCGATGACGGAACGTCGAAGCAGGATCACACCGCGTGCGGAGGCCTCCCGTCGGGCATTCACCCGACCCGGGCGTGTTGCGCGGATCCGGGTGACGCGTCGGCGCGCCGGGCGCCCCGGAGCCGGGCAGGGAGCGCCCCCATCCCCGGCCCGGGACCGGGCAGAGAGCGCCCCCGCCCCCGGTCAGCGTCCCGCGGGCCTGCCCGAGGTCAGCCGGGACGCCTCGATCTCGGCCCACACGGCCTTGCCGTCCTCATGGGCGCGGGTGCCCCAGCGATCGCAGACGCGCTCCACGATGTACAGGCCGTGGCCGCCCGGGAGGCCCGGCCGCGGGGCGGGCTGGCGCAGGGGAGGCGTCGTCGAGCCGTCGAAGACCTCGACCCGCAGGAACTCGCCTCCCGTGAGGGCGAGTTCGGTGCAGCCCCCGGCGTGCAGGGACGCGTTGGCCAGCAGCTCGGAGACGACCAGCAGGGCGTCCTCGGAGGTCTCCGTCCCGTCCCAGCCCCAGTCGCGCAGCGCCCGGCGCGTGAAGTCGCGGCCCTTGGCCACATGGCCCCGGACACCGGACAGGGCCAGCCGGCGGCGCTGCCGCACGACGAGGGGAGGCCCGGTGGGCAGCGCATCGCCGGTCGCCGTGCCGATGGTCTCCATCGTGCCCTCCCACCCCCACCCGTTGACGTCGGCCCCGGACGTCTCGTGTACCCCCCGCGCCCGGGAACATCCGGGAATGCCGGTGACAGTGTAGGGGACCACCGGTGTCAGCGGGTGGCCGTGCGCATCCTCAGTGTGAGGCCGCCGTCCGAGGCGTGGTCCTCGCCCGGCCCCGCGGCATCGCCCGCCGCCCGGACTTCCACCTCCCGCACGGCCGTTGTCGCACACCTCCTCCAACAGCCCTGCGGGCAGGCGCCGTCGGGCCGCCGGAGCCGGCCGGCCCCGGCCCTCGGTGCCCTCGTCGGGCCGATGAACAGGCATACTCGCTCCCGGGGGGCCTTACAGGTGACGATCCGGGAGGCGTACATGGCCGGGGCACGGGACACGGACCACGACGGCGTGGTGGCGGCAGGCCGCGCGGCCGGAGCCGGATGGGTGGTGACCGCGCGCGGGGAACTCGACCAGGACACGCTGCCCCCTCTCCGGGAGGCGCTCGTCTCCGCCGCCGACCGGTATCCGCTGGTGGTGCTCGACGCCGCCGGCGTCACCTTCGGCGACTCGTCGTTCCTCAACCTGCTGCTGCGGGTGCACCGGCTGACGACCCTGCGCATCGCCGCCCCCGGTGATCGGCTGCGCCGCCTCTTCGCCCTCACGGGCGCCGACACGGTGCTCTCCCTCCATCCGGACGTCGAGGACGCCGTCGGCGGGCCCTGACCGGGCACCGCCGGTTCCGGTTCCCGCGCGGGGTTCCTCAGTAGCGCAGCGCCGTGCCCGTCCGCGCCGTCACCGTGCCGGACAGCTTGTGCGTGCTGCGGGCCGTGCCCTGCCCGGTGCCCTTCCCGGGGACGTCCGTCACCGTCACCACCACCGTGTCCAGGAGGTTGCCGGCCTCGTCCCGGAACTCGACCTGCACCGCGAAGGACTTCTCGCCGTCGTCGGTGTTGCTCACCGTCACCGGTACCGTCGTGTACCCGTTGCCTTCGGTCGCGACCGGGCCCAGGGCCACCTGCTCCTTGGCGTTGACCCCGTCCTTGACCTCGGCCAGTTTGTCCTTCGCCACGGCCGCCGCGGACTGGGCGGCCTTCCCGGCCTCGGCGGCGGCCGACGAGACCGCCTCGCCCGCCGACCGCACCGCCGCGGCGGCGCTCGACACGGCGTCGGACGGACTGCCGCCGCTGTCCGAGCAGCCCGCGGCGCCGCACGCCGTCACCGACAGCAGTACGGCTGCCGCACCGCGCCTCCACGCGTCCGCCGCCACCACGCCTCCAAGGGGTTCGGGGACTCCCAGTCAACGGCCCGGCGGCCCGGATGCCCAGCGGTCGGGGCATCCGGGTGACGGCGGGCCCGCCGTCACAGGGAGCGGGCCGCCGCCAGACGGTGTTCGTGGACGCGCAGGTGGAGGGTGGCGAGGTCCAGCAGGGGAGTGGACACGCCCAGCGCGCGGGCGCGGTCGGTGAGGTCGGTCAGGACGTGGTCCGCCTCCGTGGGGGCCCCGGCGACGAGGTCACGGTAGAGGGAGGGCGTGAGCGGGGAGCCGGGTGCCGTGACGGTCGCCCCGGTGAAGGCGAGTTCGGCCTCGGGTACGGGGTGCCCGGCCGCGCGCGACACCGCCGCGGCCTCGGCCAGCAGGGCGGGGCCGAGCGCGGCGCCGCCGGGAACGGCGTTGATCTCGCCGACGGTGCCGCGCATCAGGCAGGTCAGGGCGACCAGGGTGGAGATGAACACCCACTTGTGCCACATCGCCGCGACGATGTCCTCGGTCGCCGGTGAGTCGATTCCCGCGTCGGCCAGGACCGTGCGGATCCCGTCGACGCGTCCGGAGGGCCGGGCGTCGGTCTCGCCGGTCAGGATGACCGCGGGCGGCGCCATGCGCAGGATGTCGCCCTCCGCGTTCAGGGTGGTGACGACCTTCGCGACCCCGCCGAGGACCGCCGCGTCCCCCAGGGCCGCGACGAGCGCGTCGAGGTGGGCGATCCCGTTGAGCAGGGGGACGACGGCGGTGTCCGGGCCGACGGCGGGCGCGATGTCGGCCAGCGCGGCGTGCAGGGCGGTCGCCTTCACGGACAGCAGGACCAGATCGTAGGGCCCGCCCGGGGCGTCGGCCGTCACCAGCCGCGGCGCCAGGTGGATCTTCTCGCCCTGGCCCTCGACGCGCAGGCCGCGGGCCTCCAGGGCCTTGGCGCGCGCGGGCCGGACCAGGAAGGAGACGTCCTGGCCCGCCGTGGCGAGCCGGGCGCCGAAGAAGCCGCCGACGGCGCCCGCGCCGACCGTGAGGATCCTCATGAGGACTGCCTTTCGTGGGAGGGGATGTGGGAAGGGGCGTGGGAGGGAACGCGGGTGGGAACGTGGGTGGCGAGGGGAGCCGGACCGCCGCCGTGCTCCGGTTCCCTGCGCGGGGAGCGGGGCACGTAGCGGGAGACCGCCACCCCGGCCAGGCAGAGCGCCCCGCCGAGGAGGGTCAGCCAGGCCGGCACCTCGCCCAGCAGGGCCCAGCTCAGCAGGACGACCACCGCGGGGACGGCATAGGTCGTCGCGCCCAGCTTTCCGGCGGGCATCCGCGCCAGGGCGTAGGTCCACGCGGTGAAGGCGAGGGCGGTCGGCACCACGCCCAGGTAGACCATGTTCAGCGTCGCGGACACAGGCGCCCGGGGCAGTTCCGTGAGCAGCCGGCCGCCGAAGGGCAGGCAGGCCACGGTTCCGGTCAGGCAGCTGAACGCGGTGATCTGCAGGGGTGTTCCGTGCGAGAGCGCGGGCTTCTGGGCGATGACTCCGGTCGCGTAGGCGACCGCCGCGAGCAGGCAGAGCACGACCCCGAGCACCGGGGTGGAGCCGGCGTCGCCGGACGACATGGAAAGGCCCACGACCACCGCACCGGCGAAGGACACCGCCATGCCGGCCAGCAGCCGCGGAGGCAGCGCCTCGCCGAGGAACCGCGCCGCGAGCAGCGCCATGAGGATGGGGCCGGTGTTCACGAGCAGGGACGCGGTCCCCGCGTCGACCAGCCGCTCACCCCAGTTCAACGCGACCGTGTAGCCGCAGAACCACACGACGCCGGACAGCAGGATGCCGGGCAGGGCCGCGCGGGGCGGCAGGCCCTGACGGCGTACGAGGAGCAGGACGGCCAGGGTCAGCGAGGCGGCCAGCAGCCGGCCGAGGGCCAGGGCGCCGGGGGAGTAGGCGGCGCCCGCGCTGCGGATGGAGACGAAGGCCGAGGCCCAGGCGAACACGGTGAAGGAGACGGCGCCGACCGTGAGGAGGCCGGCGGGGAGGAGGGGGCGGGAGCGGGACGTCATGCGCCCACCCTAGAGGCTCAACATTTCGGTGTCGACCGAAATATTGATGGACAGGGGTTCGGCCCCGCCGGCAGGCGGCTCAGCTCCATGCGTCGGGTGTGATGCCCAGGAGCTCGGCGAAGGCCCGCTCCCCGGTCGAGGTCACCTCCAGCGCCCGCCCGCCGCCCTCCGGGTGCACCACCCATCGCCCCTCCAGTGCCCGCGCGTGCAGTCGCGCCCCGGCCAGGCCGCCCAGGTGGCGTCGCCGCTCGGTCCAGTCCAGGCAGGAACTGACCTGCGGCCTGCGCCCCTCGCCGGTGAGGTCGACGCCGGTCGCGGCGCACCAGGCCCGCCCGTCGTCCGTCAGCTCGAACACGCCGTCCGTGCGCAGCAGCCCGCGCCGCTCCATCGCGTCGGTCACCGCCATGCCGAGCCGCCCGGCGAAGTGGTCGTAGCACGTCCGGGCGCGGGCCAGCGGGTCGGGCGCGGCGACCACCGGGACGGCGTGCGCCGCGTCCCGGTCGGGGATCGCGTACGAGGCGAGCGCGTCGACGAGGCGGGCGGTCGCCGCGTCGGCGATGCGTACGTAACGGTGCCGGCCCTGCCGCTCGGTGACGCAGATGCCCGCGTCGAGCAGCCGGACCAGATGGCCGCTGACGGTGGACGGGGCCACGGCGGTGATCCGGGCCAGCTCGCCCGCGGTCCAGGCGCGCCCCTCCAGCAGGGTCATGCAGATGGCGGCCCGCGTCTCGTCGGCCAGGGCGGCGGCGAAGGCCGCCAGGAGGGCGGCGGGGGCCGGAGTGCCGTCCGGAGGCGGCGTACCGAAAGGCAATGCGTTCATCCGTCCAGGATGCCCCATCGCTTCGGTATTCGCCGAATGATCCGGTGCTCCCGGAGGCCGAGGCAGTGCTCCCGGACCGGCTGCCCCGCTCCGTGCGGCGGGGCATCAGTGCCCGGCGGCGGCCTTGACCAGGGCCACGGACAGGCCGATCGCCGCGTCGAGGGCACCGGCCAGCAGGGCGATCGTCGGACCGCTGCCCATGCGGACCCCTCCGTACCACCCCCAGCCGAAGAGGCTGGCGACGTTCACCCCGGCGGCGGCGTACAGGGCCGTCGTCAATTCCATCACGCCCAGGGCGGCCGAGCAGATGAGGATCAGCGGGCCGGCCGCGGACAGCAGCAGCGGGCTGCCGACCCACAGCATGCGCCGCAGCTCCGCGCCGGTGGCGAGCCGGCCGTGGACCACCCGGTGGGCCTGCTGGTCGGCGACGAGGCTCGCCAGCCACAGCCCGACGGCCGCCGTGAGCACTGTGGCCGTGGCGCCGAGGACGTCGACGTGCTCGGACGCGGCCAGGCCGATCACCACGGAGATCATCGTGATGGTCGCGTACAGCCGTTCCTTCAGCCGCGCGGCGGACGCCTCGGGCGTCGCGATGGCGGCGGTGGTGGTGGCGGGCCGGTCGGACCCGGCGTCGTGCCCGTCGTCGCCGACGTCCTCGAGACCCATGGCGGAAGCCTAGACCAACGGGTCCGCCTCCTGCGGGGTTCAGGCCCCGGAGCCGCCCGCCCTGCCCGCCACCGTGGCGACCGCCGTCAGCAGGACCAGTACGAGCGCCAGTACCCACCCCGGCCCGGGCCCGGAGTGCAGCAGGCCGCCGACGAGGGCCCCGCAGGCGAGCACCGCCACCGACAAGGCACGCCGGGGCGCGGCCGGCCGCCAGGGGTCGGCGGCCAGACCCGTCAGCGTCCGCGTGACCACGGTCGTCGTCAGATCGGGCAGCCCGAGCCGGTGCACCACCGCGTTCTGCAGCCCCATCCCGGCCGCCAGCGGAACGAGGACCGGGTACCGGCCGAGGTCCCACCCCAGAGCCGCCAGCGCCACCGCGACCAGCACCGCCTGCCCGGCCACCAGCGGGGCGAACAGCCGGACCGGCGGCCCGTCGCGCCGCCACCACCCGCCCGCCGCGGCTCCGCCCAGGAACGCGGCCAGGGCCGTCGCGGACGCGGTGGCCGACAGCCCGGCCGCACCGCTCAGCGCGAAGCCGAGGAGGACCACGTTGCCGGTCATGTTCGCCACGAACACGCGGCCGAGACCGAGGAAACTCACCGCGTCGACCAGACCGCTGGCGAACGTCAGCACCAACAGCAGCGGCCCCAGGTGCGCGTGGACGTGCCCCTCGGGGAAGAGCCACCCCCTCGGCAGGCGCCGTTGCGCGCTCACCCCGTGCCCCTCCGGTAGGGCCTCGCGTCGGCGTCCATGCCCACCAGTGGATCATCCGGGCACGGGAGCCGCGACCGGCGCGTGCCCCGCCGCCGTGCCCCGAGGCCGCTCAGGGGCGAAAACGCAGCGGGTGGTCCGCGGGCACCTCCACGACGGCGATCCGTACGCCGTCCGGGTCGGCGATCCACATCTCGATCAGCCCCCACGGCTCGCGCACCGGGGGCCGCAGCACCCGCGCCCCCCGGCCGCTCAGCTCCTCGTACGCCGCCCGGACGTCCGCGACCTGCAGCCACAGGCGCAGTGCGGGCGCGGGCGGTTCGTCGGCGCGGCCCGACACCTCCAGGAAGCCGCCGCCGAGGAAGTAGACCGTGCCCCGCTCGGGACCCGTGCCGAACTCGCGGTAGACGGCGAGACCGAGCGTGTCGCCGTAGAAGGTCCGCGACCGTTCGGGATCCGTGGGACGCAGCAGAACGCGGCTGCCCAGTACGTGCACCATGCTCCGGACTTCCCTTCGCTCATCCGTGCTCCCGAGAGCCCGGTACGCCCCTACGGCCCCTCGTCGTAGGTGCCCGCCTCGATTTCGAGGGCAAGTTCCTGGAGGACCTCGATCGAGGAGAGGTCCGTACGGCCGTTGTCGTGCGCGATCGCCAGGCTGGTGAACGCCAGGCTGAACCCGGAGACCATCGTGTGCAGGGCCGGGCCCAGGGCCTGGGCCACCAGGGCCGCCACCTGCTGCGGGGAGGCGTCGGAGGGGACGCTGATCGACGGCAGCATTTCGTTCAGCAGCGTCGTGGCCACACCGGCCGTGGCCGCCGGACCGTCCCGGTGGCCGCCCTCGTGGCCGTTCGCGGAGCCCTCACCGGTGGTGTCAAGTCCGCTTTCGACGGCCCGGCGGATGTCCTGGGCCTCGGTGAGGATGCCGATCACCCGCTTGAGTACCTCTGCGCGTTCCATCCTGCGCAGCGTAGTCCCGGACCCGTCGAGCGCGTGTGAGGGTGCGCACCTTCGCGGGCCACCGCACCATGACCGTGTACCCGTACCCCGAGCGAAGGAGACGGCCATGCCCTCGGGCCCCGCGCCACACACGACGTCCTCGGCCTCCGCAGGGGCCTTCGGGTGCCGGCTGCTGCTGGTGCGGCACGCCAAGGCCGTGCCGAAGGAGGAGTCGGTCGAGGACGTCGAGCGCGCCCTGAGCGAGAGCGGCAGGGCCGACGCCGCCCGGACGGGCCGGTGGCTGGCGGAGTCCGGGTTCACGCCCGCCCTGGTCCTGTGTTCCCCGGCGCGCCGCACGCGCCAGACCTGGCAGCTGATGGCCCCGGCGCTGGCCGACCCGCCCGACGCCGTGCACGACGACCGGCTGTACGGCGCGGCGCCGAACGCGATGGTCACCGTACTGGCGGAACGGGCGGCGGGGCTCGGGTGCGTGGCCCTGATCGGCCACAATCCCGGCGTGCAGGAGCTGGCTTCGGCCCTGTGCGGGTCCGGCCGGCCCGAACCGCCGAAGGCGCTGGGGGCGGGCTTCCCGACGGCGGGGGTCGCCGTCGTGGACTTCGCGGGCGGCTGGGACGCCCTGACCCCCGGCTCGGGGACCCTGACGGCCTTCTGGGCGCCGGGCCGCTGATCCGCCCCCTCCTCCTGTGGTCTGCGTACCGGCTCCTTCGGACGGCCCCGTACGGGTGATGATCGTCCGAGCGTGACGGACGGGGCGCGTCGGCCTGACGTTTCGCGGCCGTGTTCCGTCGAAGACGGTGAAACGCACGCGGACCGAACGAGGGAGCCGACGAGACCATGACCACCCCATCCCGGCGCGAGCACGCGTCCCCCACCGATCCCGCCCTGAGCGCGATCATGAGCGAGCGCCGGCAGCTGATCAACCTCGCCTACCGCCTCCTCGGTTCCCTGGCCGAGGCGGAGGACGCCGTGCAGGAGACCTACACCCGCTGGTACGCCATGTCCCGCGAACGGCAGGAGGCCATCGAGTCGCCCGGCGCCTGGCTGACGAAGGTGGCCGGCCGCATCTGCCTCGACGTCCTCGGATCGGCGCGGGCGCGGCGCGAGAGCTACGTGGGCGAGTGGATACCGGAGCCGCTGCCCGACCGCGCGGAATGGGCGGCCGGTCGGCCCGGTGACGGCGGGGGATACCCGGCGGACCCGGCCGACCGGGTCACCCTGGACGAGTCGGTCGACATGGCCTTCCTGGTCGTACTGGAGTCGATGACCCCTGCCGAACGGGTCGCCTTCATCCTGCACGACGTCTTCCGCTACCCGTTCGCCGAAGTGGCCGCGATCGTCGGCCGTACGCCGGCGGCGTGCCGGCAGCTCGCCTCGTCGGCCCGCCGCCGCATCGGCGCCGCACCGGCCCCCGTGTCCCCGGCGACGGAGCGGGCGGGCGTCATCAGGGACTTCAAACAGGCGTGGGAGGCCAAGGACATCGCCGCCCTCGTCGCCCTGCTCGACCCGGCGGCCACGATGACCGCCGACGGCGGCGGCCGGGTCGGCGCGGTCCTCCGCCCGGTCGTGGGCGGCGAACGGATCGCCCGGTACATCGTGGAGATGGCCGGCCGGGCACCCGCACCCGGCCTGGACCTCCTGGAACGTTCGGTCAACGGCAGCCCCGGTCTGGTCGCCCGGTACGGCGGTGCCACGGTGACGGTGGCCGCGTTCGCCGTCGCGGACGGCCGGATCACGCACATCTGGGTGGTGCGCAACCCCGAGAAGCTCCGGCCGTGGGGCGCCTGACGGGGCTCCGGGGCGCGGGTCGGCCCGGATCGGGGACATCGCCCGGGCCCCCGGCCGCCGTTGTCAGGCGCGGTCGACGAAGTGCACGTCGTAGCGCTCCTGTTGGGGGAGCAGGTCGTCGAAGGACTGGAGGCCGTGCCGGATGCGGCCGAGCGCCCGGAAGTAGCCGAACCGCTCGACCGCCGGGCCCAGGACGGCCAGCAGTTCGGCCGGGCCGTCCGCCGTGGCGCCGAAGGCGTGCGGCAGACCCGGTGGGACCAGGACCGTGCCCCCGGCGCCGACCGTCTCGACGGCGCCGTCCAGCCGGAACTCCACCGTTCCGGCGAGTACGTGGAACAGCTCCGCCGAGCGGGCGTGGAAGTGCGGCCGGGCGCCGGCCGCGCCGGGCCCCAGGGCCAGCCGGTTGGCACCGAGCGGGGCGCCGTCCGTCAGCAGGGTGAAGCCGCCGCCGTGCGGCAGGGGCACGTACTCGGCGTCCTCCGCCCGGACGACCACCGCCACCGCCGTCGCCGTGGTCGGGTCCGTCTCCGTGGCCGTTCCCGCGCTCCGCTTCCCGTCCGCCGCCATGTCCATGGGTCCTCTCCTCCGCACCGCTCCGACGCCTCCATTCGACCCGGGGAAGAGGCCGCGAACCAGAGCCGTTTGCGCATTGCGGCGATCATCGATCGTGACGAATGGACGCATGAGGGGGAGCGGGATGGAACTGCGGCAACTTCGGTACTTCGTGGCGGTGGCGGAGGAGGGCGGTTTCGCCCGCGCGGCCGAACGGCTCCACGTCGTCCAGTCCGCGGTCAGCCAGCAGGTGCGCCGCCTCGAACGGGAACTCGGCCTCACCCTCTTCGAGCGGTCCACCCGGCGGGTGTCCCTCACCGTGGCAGGCGAACGGCTGCTGCCCGAGGCGAGGGCCGTGCTCGACGCCGCCGGGCGGACCCGGCGCGTGGCGGCGGACCTGGCCTCCGCCGGCACGGGCACCCTCCGCCTGGGCACCGTGCGCGGACCGGGGCAGCGGGTCTACCGGCTCCTGGCCCGGCTGGCCGAACTGGCCCCCGAAGTCCGGGTGCGGGTCAGCAGCCTGACGGTCTGCCAACGACTCGCCGCCGTCCGTACCGGAGCCCTGGACGCCGCCCTCGTACGCGCCCTGCCCGCGGCCCCCGGTCTGGAACTCCTCCCGCTCTGGGAGGACCCCCTGTACGTGGCCCTCCCCGCCGGGCATCCGGCAGCCGCCCTGCCG
The DNA here is from genome assembly GCF_040609475.1 of Streptomyces sp. NPDC004667. Classification (NCBI taxonomy): domain Bacteria; kingdom Bacillati; phylum Actinomycetota; class Actinomycetes; order Kitasatosporales; family Streptomycetaceae; genus Streptomyces; species Streptomyces sp. NPDC004667. Next base: position 40,628 of record NZ_JBEXKC010000070.1, read on the forward strand.
CGGCCCGCGCTCGGGGACCTGGCGGACCTCCCGCTGCGGCTGGCGGCCCGCGAGCGCAACGCGCCCTTCCACGACCTGGTGACGGCCGCGCTGCGGGCGGCCACCGGCGCCGCCCCGCCGGCCGGTCCGCCGTTCACCGACCTCCAGGACACCCTCACCGCGATCGGGGCGGAAGGCGAGCGGGCCCCCTCCTGGACGGTCTTCTACCGGGTGAGCGGCCTTCCCGAGGTCGCCGGCACGGCCGTTCGCCCGCTGGCGGCCCCGGGCGTCACGACCTCGCTCGCCGTCCTGCCCGGCCCACCGGGCGCCGCCCTGCGCGCGCTCCTGGCGGCGGCGGCCTCGACCGGCGCCTGACGGGGGCGGGGGACCGGCGTTCAGAAGGTCCAGCGCGTGTGGCTGTAGACCCCGTCGTCCCGGCCGAACCCGTACGCCGTGTCCGGAGCCACAGCGAACACCGTCACGTCGCCCCTGCGGAACGCGTCCCCGATGCCGTGGAAGGTGCCCTCGGGCGAGGTGATGTGCGGCCCGTACTTCGCCTCGTACGCGGCGATCACCTCCTCCAGCACCGCCGGCTCGGAGACCGGCTCGGCCTCGCCCTCGACGACGAGGTCGAGCCCCGCGGTGAGCGAGTTCCCTCCGGTGGTCAGCGCGCAGTGCCCGTCACGGGCGAGGTTCTTCGCCTTCTGCTCGTCCGGGCCGGTGGAGAAGTACAGCACGCCGCGGTGCCAGGCGGCGATCACGGGTGTGACGTGCAGCCGGCCGTCGGGCCGGACCGTGGACACCCAGAAGATCTCGGCGGCCTCCAGGTGCCGCTGGGCCTCGGACCATTCGGTGGCGGTGACGTCCTCGGCCCCCGGGCGGGGACGCAGCGCGGAGCTGTAGCGGGCGTCGAGCTCGGTCGTGGGCCGGTTCGAGGGTTCTCGTGTCGACATGGTGGATCTCCTTCCTCACGCCACCAACGACCGTCGCCCCGTACCGCAACCATCGGGCGCCCCGACACCACCCTCCTGGCGCCCTCCTGACCCCGCCGCCTCCGG
>NZ_JBEXKC010000071.1:0-40758 GCF_040609475.1 Streptomyces sp. NPDC004667
CCGGCAGGGCGTGTTCGGCGTGCCGGGCGCGGGCGGCGGACCCGGCGCCGCGGGCGTCGAGCAGGCCGAGGGCGCGGTGGTGGGCGTCGTGCCGCAGGCCGGGGTTCATCCGGTGGTGCAGGAGGTGCCCCAGTACGGGGTGGCGGAAGACCAGGGTGCCGGCCGGGGGGCCGGAGCGGATCAGGTCGGCGGCGGCCAGGGCGCCGAGGGCGACGGCGGTACGGTCCACGGGATACCCGGCCACGTGCGCGGCGTCGCCGGGGCGAAAGGGTTCTCCGAGGACGGCGGCGGCGGCCAGCACCTCCGCGCAGTCGCCCGGGAGGGCTTCGAGTTCGGCGAACACCGGCGCCGCGGCACGCAGCAGCGGGCCCGCCGCCGCTTCGGACCGCGCCGGCCACTCGTCGGGGTCGTACCCCGCCGCCAGCAGTACGCGCAGGGCGCGCGGGTTGCCCAGGGAGCATGCGGCCAGCCGCTCGGCGGGCCCGGAGCCGCCGGCCAGGGAGGCGATGGCCGCCGCGTCCAGCGGAGCGGGTTCCACCCGGACGAGGTGCCCCGTGTGCGAGGCGGCGTCGAGGGCGGCGAGCAGGGCCGCCGGAGTCTGCCGGGGCCGCAGGGCGAAGGCCAGGACCAGGGGGCGCGCGGCGCATTCCTCGGCGAGGGCCTCCACCAGCCGGGCCGAGGCGGGATCCGCGTGGTGGAGGTCGTCGAGGACGAGAACGCTCCCGCGGCCGCCGTCCCGGCGCGCGCACCCGTCGAGCAGGGCGCGCACCAGCTCGTGATCCGATGCCGTGTCCCACGGCGGCCCGGGCTCGGCGGGCAGGCGGGAACCGGCCGCCGGGGGCGCGGCCCGCTTCCAGGCGTCGCGGAACACCTGGTACGGCTTGGCCTCACCGCAACGGGCCCGGGCCCGCAGTACGTTCGCGCCCCGTTCGGCGGCGAGCCGGGCGAGCAGGTTCAGCAGGGCGGTCTTTCCGATGCCGGGGTCTCCCGCGACCTCGAGGACCGTACCTCTACCCGCGTAGAGGTCTTCGACCGCCCGGGCGAGCGCGGCGATCTCCTCCCGCCGCCCCGCCAATGCCGGTGCCTCTGACACAGCTGCCCCCTCCACACCCCCAGAGGGCGACTGCGGGAAATGCTAACGATCTTCACCAGATCGCGACAAGGGACAACAGCCATGAAACGGCGCGAGGGATCGCACCGGGAAGCACCGGGCCCGGCCACCCGCGGCGGCGCCGGGCCCGCGACGAAGCCCTGCGGGACGGACTACCGGTACGCCCCGCGTTGGTACCCGCTCGGGGAGACGGCCGCGGCCGGTCGCCGCCGCCACCCGCCACCATCGGCAGGACGCCGGCAGCCGGCCGGCCGCGGGGGGTCCTCGGCCGTCGGTCAGGAGCGCGGTGAGACCTTGACGATGGCTTCGATCTCCACGAGCTGCTCGGGGACCGACATGTCGGTGACACCGACGATGGTGTCGGTCGTGCGGTGGTTGCCGACGTACTCCTTGTGCAGTCTGGCGGCCGTGTCGAAGTTCTTGCGGAGGTCCTTGGTGAAGATCTTCATGCTGATGATCTGGCTGCGCGGGACCCGGTAGTGCGCGAGCACCTTGTCCAGGTTGTCGAACGACGTGCGCACCTGCTTCTCGAAGTCGCCGGCGCCCACGAAGTTACCGGCCGCGTCATGGGACACCTGCCCCGAGATGTAGATCGTGTCCCCGGCTCTGATGCCCTGCGAGTACCCGTAGGACTCCTCCCACGGCACCCCGAACCCGAAGTGGTCCCAGCCGCGGCGCCCTTGGTCCAGCGCGCTGGCCCCCTGCAATCCCGTAAAAGTGATCATCGCGGTCACCACGGCGGCCACCACCGCGGTGATGCCGAACCTGCGCCCTGACTTGGTCATACCTCTCGCCCTTCCGTCCCCGGTGGAGCCTGGAGCCCCGACGCTCCCACGGCGGAAGGGAGAACTCCTCGCACGGGAATCGAGCGGACGCCACATTGCTCACTGGCGTACCGCGGACGGCGCGCCGGGCCCGTAGCCCGCGTACACAGCATCGACGGGCCGAGGCCGGAAGGCGTCATACACCGCCCGGGCAGAACTCGACGGTCCGCGCCGAGGGCCGTCAGTCCACTGTGCCTCCGTGGACGCGTACGTGTGCGAGGCCGTGCTCCTTGAAACGGATGCCGACGTCCATGAGGTCGGTGCGACCGTCGCCGTCCACGTCGACACCGGGGGACGAGCAGAGATCGGCTTCCAGACAGTCGCGCCTGACGCTCGCGCCCGGGTAGGTGGTGTGTAGCCACACTTCCGCCTCCTCACGCGTCGCCTCGAAGTCCATGTCGTACCAAGTGGTCTGCCACTGGCCCTTCGTGCAGCTCTTGTTCCGCGCGGTTTCGGGGGGCTGGGCGGTACGGAGGAAGCGGATGGCCTGGCCGCAGGAGACGGGCGCCTTGCCGTCCAGTTCCAAACCGGCCCCGTACGACCACCAGCCGATGTACGTCACAGCGGTCAGGACCGTGCCGGTCGAGAGCCAGATCGCAGTCTTTCTGCGTCGTGCGTACAAGGGAACCCCCCCCAGAAGATGATCACTGAACATGTTCAAGGATGCGTTTCGGCCGCAGTTGGTTCCACGTCGCCCCGCACGTGCGCGACGAGACCACGAGTTCCCGCACGTGCGGGGGAGGCGACCGGGCGAGCACGAAGGAGGCGACACAACCGGCGCCGCCCACCCGGCCACCGACAGCCGTCCCGAACACCGGCCGCTGACCGCCACAACCGGGCTGAAGCGCCGCGACGACGCGCCCGACTCGGGGTTCAACCCGAACTCCGCACGTCAGGCGGATGCTCCTCAACCCTCAACCCTCAACCCTCAGCCCGATTCCTGATCCGAACGCCTGCGCGCTTCCTTCCGCGCTTGAGAGGATCTGCCCGGGGAAGCCGTCTCGATTCGCACCTGGAGGGACACATGCACCGCGCGCGTGCGCTGTCCGTACTGCCCGCCACCCTCGTGGCCGCGCTGCTGGCCGTCTCGGGATGTTCAGGCGGTGGCAAGCCTGCCGCCCAGGCCCCGGCTGCCACGCCCTCCGGTCTCGTGCACTACGCGCCCGCCACCGGCTCCGCCGCCCCGGCCGCGAGCCCGATGCCCACCGCGCCCAAGGAGTGCGTGCGGACCGCCGCAATGAGCGCCGAGCAGCTGACCGGCTACCTGAAGGAACTCCGCAGCTCCAGCGGGGACTACCAGACCAAAGGTCTGACCCTGGACTCCTCCGGCCTGAACTTCACCCCGGAGGACATCAAGCGTCCGTGCGAGGCGGTCTCGGTCAAGCTCGCCCACTACTGGGTCGACCTGAAGAAGACGCACGAGGCCACCCCCGTCAGCGGGGCCCGCTACGAGTATTCGTACACCCTGATCGGCACCGCCTCCCACGCGGCCGGCCCGCAGGACGGCCGGGTACCCGACACCGCGCCGCCGGGGCCGTCAGCCTGTCGCGGCACGGTCTCGGTGGCCTACCTCGGCGAGGACATTCCGCTGCGGTCCCTGCCGTACGACCTGAAACTGGTCGACACCACCGCCCCCGTCCCGGTCAAGGTGGCAGGCGACGGGGTGCTGTCCGCGATCTACGTCTCCCCTCCCCACCCGGATTCCTGCTGACACCGACAGGCGCCGGCCGTCCAGGGCTTCGCTGCCCACTGGGCTGATGTCTTGGAGAGCGGTGACGGGTGGGCGGAGACCGATCCGGCCGCTGCCGAGGCGCGGCTGGGCGTCCGGTTGCCGGCGGCGTTGCGTGAGCCGCATCTGCTGTTCGGGCGCCGTCGAGACCTCACGAGCAACCACGATGTGCTGCTCAGCCCGGCCGAGCTGCATGTGGACGATGCGAAGGAGGCCCTGGTCTTCCGCCACGAGAAGCAGGGAGCCGCATCCTGGGGCCTCCTCCTCGGCAGCCTCCAGGTCGACGACCCTGCGGTGTTCGTACGGCCTGACCTTGCGGACAAGAAAGCCGAGCGGTGGGAGGACTGGCCGGCGCGTCTTTCCCTCTGCTCCGTTGAGATCGTGCTGCCCGAGTCCCTGCAAGCGGATCAGGAGCTCTGCGACTTCCCCGACCCGGACGAAGGCAGCACCGAGCTGCTGGAAGAGAACGTCGTCCGGCTGCCGTTCCCTGCATATCCCATCGGTGAGGAGGATGACGCGATCCGGTGGTTCTTGGGCCAGGACATCCTTCTGCGCGAGGACGGCATGGCCATTCTGGCCCGCGGCCGGACGGCAGAAGACCTCGACCGCATTCGCGGCACGACGAGGCCAAGCCTGCCACGGCCCGGAGCATGCCGGCCGAACTCGCCGACGACACCCTGCACATCCCCGGCTCCCCCCCCGCCGAGCTGCGCGTCAGCCCGGACTTCCGGCGGACCCTGGGCCGCGCCCCGTTCCCGTTCGCCGACCGGGCAGCCCGCAACGTCGCCGCGTTCCGCTGAGGTGGACCCGCAGGCGAGCCAAGGTTTCTTGGCGTCGACACTTTCGCCGAGGACCTGCACGGACCCGAGGCGGCCCTTGAACCCGGCGAGGACGCGACGGCGGCGGAGCGGCGTGTGCTCGGCCGCGCATCCAGTCCGCCCACGTGCCTGCCGGGCACCGTCGAGGGTGGAGGCCGCGCCCTGCTGTTCGTCGCGGGACGGGCCCCGGCGGCTCCCGTTCCGTGGACCATTCCCGCCGACCACATCACGCCCTTAGACTGCGACCGCTCCGAATCCCGGCGATCATCAGGAGGGCTCACGAGATGAACCGATTACTGATCAGCGGATTGGCGGCCGTGACGTTGGTCGTGTCCGGGGGAGGTGCCGCCACCGCTTCCGACGGCGCTCCGCCGCGCACCACGCACGGCCCTTGCCAGTACACACAGACCCCGGACGAGCCGCCCGCGCGCCGTGTTCCGCTGCCGCCCGACCCGCGTCGCACCCCCAGCCGCGGCGTGGTCGACATGGCCGTCCCGACCAGCCAGGGCCCCCTTCCGCTGCACCTCGACCAGGCCAAGGCGCCGTGCACGGTCCAGAGCTTCCTGCACCTGGCCCGGCACGGGTTCTACGACCGGACGGTGTGCCACCGCCTGACGGCGTATCCGACGCTGAAGGTCCTGCAGTGCGGCGACCCGACCGGTACGGGTGAGGGCGGGCCCGGGTACAAGTACAAGGATGAGCTCCCGGTGGACCTGCCCCCCGCGCCGACCGATCCGACCGGCGCGCGCCGCCTCTACGGGCGCGGCCTGCTGGCGATGGCCAACGCCGGGCCGGACACGAACGGTGCACAGTTCTTCGTCGTCTACGGCGACTCCGCACTCCGACCGAACTACACGGTGTTCGGCACGGTCGGCCCCGACGGCCTGGCAACGCTCGACAAGGTCGCCGCCGGAGGAATCCAGCCGACCACGGAGGAGCCGGCACCGGTCGACGGCACCCCCGTGCTGCGGACCGAGCTGTTCTGCGTCCGGCCGTCCGGCCGGCACTGACGCCCCTTCGGTCCCCGCGGCTTGTGCAGCTTGAGTGGTCCCATGCTCTGCCTCGGAGACATGACCCGTGCACGGGCTGATCGGGCCGCTGGACCCGCAATCCGACTGCCCGGCGGCCGGGGCACGCCACGGACCCGGCCGCCACCCCTCCAGCGCACCTCGGCAAGCCTCCCCGGCTCCGGAGGGGGTTGCACCGGAAGGGGCTGCAGAGGTGTCTGGAGGGGTGCACCGGGCGGGGGACCGGAGGTGTGAACCCCCTAAATGGGACACCCTCCGCCAGCAGCCGACCGGCGGGCTCGCGCCGCCGGCCCGCCGCACCGCTCTGCCCCTTCCGGAGCTTCGTTCTGCCGCCAGTCTGACACCGAGGTCTGACACAGAGGATTGTGGGAGGCCTGCAACCTGGGGATCCCGGCGAAACAGGCCGCCCCAGGCGACGAAACACAGTCGGTACGCCGCGCCCGAGACCGCCTGCTTTGACTTCGCGATGGCCATCGAGGCCGAAGGCATCGTCTGCTGGCCCTTTCGACGAGCGATGCTGTAGGGATGACGCAGCGAATAGAACTGCACATGGCCGGAGCACGATTGGACCTCCACAGGCGGCGGTGGCTCGCAGAGGGCTTGTCCGTATCGCCCGTCCAGTGGCGGCATCAAGCGGGTTCACACGTGTCGGCCGAGAGCGGTCCGGATGCGGCCACCGAGGCAGTCGCTGTGTGGATCGCGGGACCAGACTGGGGTGTGGCCCTGTCCATCGAGCTGCAATTCGACGGGACGGCAGCTCTGACGTACCAGGCACCCCTGGGCTTGCTGGAGGAACGCGTGCGTGTCCGCTCCCTCGACGCATGGGACGCATTGCTGGACGACGCCGTCCAGCGCGCTCCCCGCCTGAAGGTGCAGCACGCCCAGTTGCTCGCTGCCAGCTGCACGACGGGCTGGCTCGACTGGGTCCACGGCGAGTTGTGGCTGCTGCCGGACTCTCTGGTCCGCGTACGCGGCGGATTCGTCGACACCGTCGTGAAATCCATCGGCCCCGGCATACGGGAACACACCGCCACCAGCGTGATCGGCTACGACCCGGTGGCCGTCCTCGGGGCGCACCGTACCAACAAGGTCATCCCCTTCGACGGCATCGCGCACGCCCGTCTGCACCCCGGTCTCACTACGGCGGGCCTTGCCGTGACGATGACGGACGGCACCCGCCACACATTGCTGTGGCTGTCCTCCGAACCAGCTCGCCGCGTACTGGCCGACCGGCTCCTGCCCGTACTCGGATCCCGCATGATTCGGTGAGTCGGCCGTGCGGACAGACAGCCGGCCGATCAGCAGGCGCAGAAGATGCCGGAGCGCGTTGCGGGCGCTCTGCGTTGTCTTCGGCCGCTGTTCGCGCAAGCCCCACCTCGCGTGGCGCAACACCACCGGCTCCGGCCGACGCGGTGAACGTCCCGTACGCCAGAATGACGACCAAATCCGGCGCCCCGGCCGTGACCGCGACGCCCGGACTCGGTCTCGGTGGCAGGATCCGGGTGTGGAACGCGTCCTGGTCCTCGGGATCACCGGAGCCGGCAAGTCCACCCTGGCGCGTGCGCTGGGGCGGAGGCTCGGCCTGCCCTTCCACGAGCTGGACGCCCTGCACTTCGCCGGACCCGCGTGGCAGGTCAGTGCCACGTTCGCCGAGGACACGGCCCGCATCGCGGCGGGGGAGCGGTGGGTGCTGGACGGCCAGGGGCCGGAGACGGTCCGGGACCTCATGTGGGAGCGGGCCGACGCCGTGGTGTGGCTCGACTTCCCGCGGTGCGTGGTGATGCGGCGGGTCCTGCGGCGCTCACTGCGCCGGAGCCTGCTCCGGGAGCGCCTGTTCGGAGGGAACCGCGAGCGGTGGCGCGAGTGGCTGCGCGGGGACCATCCGGTGTGGTGGGCCTGGTCCCGGCACGCCGAGCGACGGGCCGACATCGGGCGGCGCGCCGCCGACCCACGGTTCGCCCCGCTACGCGTCATCCACCTGCGCAGCCCGGGCGAGGCCGAGGCCTGGCTGAACGGCCGTACCCGTTCCCGCCCCGATCCCCGCCCCGATCCCGCTCAGGGGAGGATCGAGTCGACGTAGCCGCCGTCGACCCGTACGGCCCCGCCCGTGGTGGCCGAGGCCAGCGGTGAGCTCAGGTAGACCACCATGTTCGCGATCTCCTCGGGTTCGATCAGCCGTTGGAGCAGCGACTGGGGCCGGTGCTCGCGCATGAAGGCGCGCTGCGCCTGGTCCCAGGGCAGGTCCCGGTCCACCAGCTCGTAGACGAAGTCCTCCACCCCACCGGTGTGCGTCGGGCCTGCGATCACCGAGTTCACGGTAACGCCCGTCCCGGCGGCCTCCTTGGCGAAGCCGCGGGACACGGCGAGGAGGGCGGTCTTCGACATGCCGTAGTGGATCATCTCGGCCGGGATCGCCACGGCCGAGTCGCTGGCGATGTTCTGGACGCGGCCCCAGGAGCGCTCGATCATGCCCGGCAGGTAGTGCCGGGTCATCCGTACGGCCGTCAGCACGTTCGTGTCGAAGTAGCGCCGCCACTCCGCGTCGGCGATCTCCAGAGCCGGACACGCGCCGAAGATCCCGAGGCTGTTGACCAGGATGTCCACGTCAGGTGCCGCCGCGAAGACGGCCTCCGCGCCCTCGTCCGTCGCGATGTCGCCGGGCGCGGCGAAGAACACGCCACCGCCCTCCGAGCCCAGCCGCGCCACCGCCGCGTCGACGGACTCCTTCCCCCGGCCGTTGACGGCGACCCGCGCGCCGGCCGCCGCCAGCCCGGCGGCGATGGCGGCGCCGATGCCCTGGGTGGAACCCGTGACCAGAGCCGTCTTCCCGGAGAGATCGATGCGCACGCTGCCTGCCCCTGCCCGTCTGCCGTGTGGTTGGACGTCGTCCTGAGTGCGACTTCCCGCCTTCTGCCCGAATGACACCTGTGCGTCATGCAGGTGCCCAGAAGCCAGAAGCCAGAAGCCCGAACGGAATCACCTGGCGGCGGCCGACGGCCCGGTGACGGGTGACCGGGTACGGGTGACCGGGTACGGGGCGAGGCCGCCCCGCTGCGGACCAGAGCGGGCACACCGCCCGGGGTCGCCGCGCCGAGAAGGCCCCGCCCGGTCGGCCCCCTGGTCAGTCCCCCGGTCAGCCCCCCTGGCCGGCGCTGCCGATCGGGCCGACCTTGATCGGGGAACCGGAGCCGTCCGTGACGGGCAGGGTGGCGGCGCCCGGCCAGGCGAGGGAGACCGACTTCGTCTCGTCCGGCGGGGTCACGACCAGCCCGGTGATGCGGACGCCGGAGCCGCCCGACGAGTTGAGCGGATAGGTGACGCCGAAGTAGACGGACGTGCCCTTCTTGAGGACGGCCGGGCCGGGGTGCTCGCCGGTGCGCTTCGCGGACAGCGATCCCGCGCTCGTCTTCACGTCGACGCCCGCGTACTCGGAGAGCGTGCAGTCCGCGCTCCCGCGGTTCTTCAGCTGCACCGCGACGGTGCCCTCGGCGTCGCCTCCGACGGTGCTGTCGCTCGCCGTGATCTCCAGGTCATCGGTGCGGCACTTGCCGCCCTTGGCGCTGTCACCGGAGCCGGCCCCAGCCCCGGCCCCGGCGGCCGTGCCCTTCCCGTTGGAGCCCGTCCCGGCGGAGCCCTTTCCGCTGCCCTGGTTCGCACTTCCCGCGCTCGAACCGCCGCCCGACGAGGAGGGGACGGACGGGGCGGAAGCGGCGGGCGCGGAGCCTTGTGCCGCCCCGTCTTCGCCGTTCTGGCACGCCGTGAGCGTGAGGCCGGCGGCAACGGCCATGGCGGCGAGGGTGAGTTTGTGAACGCGCATCGGTGCTTCCTCGGAATCAGTCGGCAGGGGCGGCCGCTCGGAACCGGTACGGGTCGGTACGGGGTCGGTACGAGCGAAGGTCTCTGACCACCAGGACCCGTCCGGACCGTCGAGCCGTTCCGCACGGCCACCCCCTAATACCTTCCCGTTACACGCACAGTGCCACCACCTCGTCAGGACGCTTCGCCGACCAGCCACGACGCCGGATCGAGCCACGGTTACTCGCCGGTTCCCGGCCACCTGGCTGCTGGGACAGACCCGTGACGTGGCGGATCTTGACCGCAGGGGTTGGCATGCTTGCCTCAAATCGTCCATGCGGCGCGACGCGCACCCCAGGAGACGAGCTCGCGGCTGTCCGGCTCGGTGGCTGGCGGGCGACCGGTCAGTCCACGAGGTCCGGCGCCCGGAGCACGGCGGACGGAACGCCCCAGGCGTCGACGAGGTCGACGGCGAGCGGACGCACCTTGCCGCAGAGGTCGTTCACCTCGCGGCTGATCGCCTTGGAACGCTGTACGGTCAGCCGCCCGTGTTCCATGAACCACGCCCGGTCCGCCTCGATCGCCGACAAGGCAAACAGGTCACACAGCAGTCCCAGGGCCGCTTTCCCACCTCCCTTGGGCAGAGCGCGCACCTGGTCCACGAAGGCCTCCGCGACCAGCCGCTCGACATGTGCACGGGCGAGGGCGATGACATGGTCCTGGACCTGCGAGAACACCGCGCCCGCCGCCCGCCCCTGGTCGATCCCGCGCTTGATCCGCCGGGCCAGCCCGGCGAGCTGGTGCTCCTCACGGAAGCGGAACATGGCCAACTGGTACTCCGGGTCGAGCAGCCCGGCTTCGCGGTCCCAGGCGTCGCCCCCGGGCAGCAGATCGCGTACCCGTTCGAGCAGTTTGTGCGCCGAGGTCCGCTCGATGACCGTTTCGACGGCCAGGCCGGTCACGTAGCGGACCATGCCGAGCTGGTCGAGCTCCTCGAACTCGCTCGCGTGATCCGTGAGCAGCCCCTTGGCCACGAGCTGCAGCAGGACGTGGTTGTCGCCTTCGAAGGTGGTGAAGACGTCGCTGTCGCCCTTCAGCGCGGCGAACCGGTTGACGGCGAGATAGCCGGCGCCGCCGCATGCCTCGCGGCACTCCTGGACGACGCGGGTGGCGTGCCAGGTACTGAGCGCCTTCATGCCCGCCGCCCGTGCCTCCAGCCGACGTCGCGCCCGCGCGTCGTCCTCGATGCCGGAGAAGACCTCGTGCAACTGGGTGCGCACGACGTCCTGCGCCGCGTGCAGGGCGTACGTCCGGGCGATCAGAGGCAGCAGGCGGCGCTGGTGCAGCCCGTAGTCGAGGAGGACCTGCTCCTCGGAGCCCGGACCCACCCCGAACTGCCGGCGCCGCGCCGCGTACTTCGTGGCGACCGTCAGCGCGACCTTGGCGACGCTGGTCCCGGCACCGGCGACACTGACCCGGCCCTGCACCAGGGTGCCGAGCATGGTGAAGAAGCGCCGGTTGGGATCATCGATCGCGCTCTCGTACCTGCCCTCCGGCGTGACGTCGGCGAACCTGTTGAGCAGCGCCTCGCGCGGTACCCGTACGCCGTCGAACCAGATGCGGCCGTTGTCCACCCCGTTGAGCCCCATCTTGCGGCCGTCGTCCTCGATCCGGACGCCGGGCGCCGTCCTGCCACCGGCCCGTAGCGGTACGACGAAGGCGTGCACGCCCCGCGACCTGCCGTCCACCTCCAGCTGGGCGAAGACGACCGCCAGTTCGGCATGGCGGGCCGCGTTGCCGATGTAGTCCTTGCGGGCGTGGTCGTCGGGGGTCGTGATGACGAACTCCCCGGCCGCGCTGTCGTACGTCGCGGCCGTGCCGAGCGCCTGCACGTTGGAGCCGTGGCCGGTCTCGGTCATCGCGAAACAGCCCATCAGCGCCCCGGTGATCAGGTCCGGGAGGTGGGCCTCGTGGTGGCGCCGGGTCCCCAGGTGCAGGATCGCGCCGCCGAAGAGGCCGAACTGCACGCCCACCTTCACCAGGACGGAGAGATCGCCGAAGGCCAGGGTCTCGAACGCGGCGATCGATGCCCCGACGTCCCCGCCCCCGCCGTACTCGGCGGGGAACCCCATGCCGGTCTGGCCGGTCGCGGCCATCTTGACGACGATCTCCCGCACCCGCTCGCGATACGCGTCGATGCCGAGTTCGTCGGCTTCGTCGAGGATGGAGGAGTACGTCGTCAGGTTGCCGCGGACCAGGTCGCGGATCCCGGCGTACTCTCCGTCGAGGACGGCCGTCAGCGAAGCGACGTCGATCTCGGGCTGCACGTAACCGGTCGCGGGTGCGGAAGAGTTCTCGAGTGCCATGCCGATCCGCTACCCCGCCGCAGGGTGCTCAACCAGGGGCGCGCGAGCGGCGGCTCCCGGGAGGGGCAACGCCACCGCTCAGGCCGTGCGTGGGGTGAAGTCCACGACGAGGGCCCTCGGGCCGCGGCTGAAGACGCCCTGTTCGGCCGGGTCGTAGCCGGATGCCGACCGCAGGTCCGGCATGGCGTCGAGGACCTGGTTCGTGGCGATCTCGACCTCGACCCCGACCGGCAGGGCGCCGCCGCAGAAGTGCCGTCCGAGCGCGAACGCCAGGTGGTCTGCGGCCGCCGAGAAGGCCGTGGTCGCCGTCAGGCGGTCCCGGAAGACGTCGAAGCGGTCCGGATCCTTGTAGCGCCCGGGGTCGCGGTCGGCCGCGCCGATCAGGCAGGCGACGGTGGCACCGGCCGGCGCGGCACCACCGCTCAGTACTACCTCGACAGCGGCCTGACGCATGATCATGTGTACGGGCGGCTGTGGCGCAGCGTCTTCGGGAAGGCCCGGTCGATCAGCGCCCGGTCCGCCTGGCGGCCGCGAGCTGCCGCGGATCGGCCGACAGGCCTTGTCCGTGGCCTCGGCGCCCACCGTCAGCAGCAGGCCGCAGAACGCCTTGATGTCCTCATTGCTCATGCGGACCTGCCGCCACTTCCACCGCGGTCCTGCTCAGTACCCTCACCCTCGGCGGAACCTCACACGCCGCGGACGCGAACAGGGGCACCGCGGGCGAGGCTTCCCACCGGCAGACCGTCAGACCCCTCCGGAGCTGACCACACGTCGGCGGACAACACCCGGCCCACGTCGAAGGAGAACCGCGCAGCCGGACGGTCGGCGCCGCTCCGGGGACCGCACATGTTCCGGCTGGGAAGCCGTCGGCCGCCTCGTTGCCCGCCTCCCGGGCGGACCGCACAGCGAGACGACCGAAGGGGCCCCGGGCACCGGCCACATCCCCGGGCACCCGGTCCGGAAGCGATCCCGACGGGGCGGAGACCACTGCCACCGGCCCCCGCCCGGAGATCGTCGCACGGGCTTCCGCCCTCGGCCGCCCGCTCCGTGCGCCCGGTCTCGCGCCCCTGCTCAGCCCTGCGCCAGATCGGCCACGGGCTGCCACTCCTCCCACACCGCGAGACGCCGCTCGTAGTCGGCCTTGGCGATGCCGAGCGGCGCCGAACCGAAGAAGCAGCGCAGCGGCGGCTCGTCGGCATCGACGATCTTCAGCACGGCCGCGGCGGACGCGGTCGGATCACCCGGCGTACCGACGCGCTCGCGGCGCTGCTCCTGCACCTCCTGGTGGAGGTCGGCGTACGCGGGCAGCGGCTCGGACGTGCTGGACGAGGAACCCGCCCAGTCGGTGGCGAACCCGCCGGGCTCGATCAGCGTGACCTTGATGCCGAACGACGCCACTTCCTGGGCCAGCGCCTGGCTCATGCCTTCGAGCGCCCACTTCGACGCGTGGTAGATCCCGACCAGCGGGAAGGCGCTGATGCCCCCGATGGAGGAGACCTGGAGGATGTGGCCGCTGCCCTGCTCACGCAGGAACGGCAGCGCCGCCTGCGTGACCCACAGGGCACCGAACAGATTGGTCTCCAGTTGCGCGCGCGCCTCGGCCTCGGTGAGTTCCTCGATCATGCCGAAGTGGCCGTATCCGGCGTTGTTGACCACCACGTCGAGGCGCCCGAACCGCTCGTGCGCCTGCCGCACGGCGGCGAAGTCCGCGTCACGGTCCGTCACGTCGAGGCGCAGGGGCAGCAGTCGCTCCCCGTACTTGTCGCGGAGGTCGCCCAGCGTGGAGAGGTCGCGTGCGGTCGCGGCCACCGAATCGCCGCGTTCGAGGGCGGCGATGGCCCACTCCCTGCCGAAGCCGCGTGAGGCACCGGTGATGAACCAGATCTTCTGCGTCATGGTGTGCTCCTCGAGGAAACTCGTCATCCGTATGGTCAGCACGTCGCGGTGTTTCCCCACCAGCCAACACCATCGAGTGGACTCGAAGGCAACTCCGGCACCGGGGCGAGCCCGTCGTACGGTGCCCGGCTCCGTCGGCGCAACACCCCGGCGGCACCTGCTCGGCCGGCACGCGGATCCGATGGGCGCGTACGGGATTCGCGCGGGTCGGGAGTTCAGCGGCGCAGGACCGCCGGGGCTGCTCGGCGACTGCACGGGTACCGGGGCCGGTGCCGTTCCGCCTTCCGGCTCAATCCTGGGCGCTCCCCCCGCCCCCTCCCGGGAGGCGGGCGCTCCGGTGCCTGGACTGGTCGGCCGAAGCAGCGTTCGTCGACCATCGGAGAAGGCCTCGCATGAACGCGACCGGCACGCCGAACGGCATGCCCCGGCGTCAGCTCGTGGCCCTTTCCGGTGCCCTGGGTGCGGGCGCCCTGCCGACCGGGGCGGCCGGCAGCGCGTCTGCGGCGGCGCGTCCGCCGCCCGGCTCCGGCGGTACGCCGGGCTGTCCCTGCCCGCGGAACCGTCGCCTCCCGCCTGCCCGAGCCCTTGCCCGCCGGGCCCGGTGCAGCCCCTCTGCGGCAGTCCCGCGGACACCGACCCGCTGTGGCAGGACGTGCAGTACCGCACGCAGGGGACGGGACATCGTCCCGCCCAGCGGGCACAAGGCGGACTGCCTCAAGACCGCCCCCAATGACGTGGTGCTGCACGGCGAGCCCGTGCCAACGCACAACCACCTGACCGTCCCGGCCTGCGACCGCCTGTTCGTGTACCGACGCCGGCCCGCGGGCGCCCGGTGGCCGGGCCGTCACCCGCGTACGACGGCCCGTACCTCGGTCCGCCCGCCCCGAGGCCCCTCAGGGGCGGCGTCCGGCCCAGGCCACCAGCCGGTCGATGGCAGGGGCCCCGGCGTCCACGGCGACCACCTCGGCGAAGGGGATCCGCCCGCCACGGGTCTCGGCCGGCAGTGCGCGACGTACGACGTCGATCACCCGCTCGACCAGGGCCTGGTCCCACTCCGGGTCCTGTCCGGTCGCCCTGGCCAGGTCCCAGGTGTGCACCGTGAGCTCGTGGGTGTAGACGGCCGCGGCGGCCGCACCCGGCAGGACGCCCATCGGCAGGCGCAGCTGCCGCCCCAGGACGCCCGGATCCGCCCACACCTGCGCGACCTCGCGGGCACCCGGCTCCCAGGCCGCCGCCCATCCGCCGTCGGGGATCTCGTCGGCGAAGGACGGCACGCCGAACGGGTCCTCGCCGCGCCCGATCACCGAGATCCGGCGGACGACGGCGACGAGGTGGCTGGACAGCCGCCGCACGTCGAACTCCTCGCAAGGGGTCGGGGCGTCGTACTGCTCGGGCCGGACGGCGGCCAGCGTACGGCCCGCCAGCTCGACGGCCGCGGCGAGGTCGGCCCGCGGATCGAAGGAAGAAGAGGCAGAGGCAGAGGCGGAGGCGGAGGCGGGGCCGGAGCGGGCGGCGGCGGTACCGGTGGAGTCGGACGGCGTCTCGACGAGCTGCTCGGTGTTGTTCATACGTACATCCTGGAAGCAAAAGTGGCCATCCTCCGGCCAGTTTTCCGCAGAGAATGCGAAGGCGACGACGAGCCCGCCCACGCAGGAGGAAAGAACGCATGAGAGCCGACCGGCTGGTGGCGACCCTGCTCTTCCTCCAGGAGCGCGGCCGCGTCACCGTCCCAGAAGTGGCCGCCGAACTGGAGGTGTCCCAGCGCACCGCGCGCCGCGACCTGGAGGCCCTGGCCACGTCCGGCATCCCCGTCTACTCGCAACGCGGCCGCGGCGGCGGCTGGTCCCTCGTCGGCGGGGCCCGTACCAACCTCACGGGGCTGACGGCCGAGGAGATCCGGGCGCTCTTCCTGATCACCGGCCCCCTGTCGGCCACCCCCGAACTGCGCACCGCCCTGCGCAAGCTGGTCCGGGCCCTGCCGCCGACCCTGAGGCCGCAGGCCGAGGCCGCGACCCGCGCTGGGGTGGTCGACGCCACGGACTGGTCCCGCAACGCCGTCACCGCCGATGCCGCCCACCGTTCAGCGCTCCAGGCCGCCGTCGTGGACGGGATCCGCGTCCGCCTCGGGTACGCGGGCCTCGGCAAACCGGCCGGCGAGCGTACCGTCGACCCGCTCGGGCTCGTGGCCAAGGCGGGGGTGGACTACCTGGTCGCCGGTACGGAGAAGGGCCTGCGCACCTTTCGGCTCAGCCGGGTCACCTCCGTCGAGCCCACCGGCGAACCGGTGGTCCGGCCGCCCGACTTCGAGCTCGGCACGGCGTGGCGGGCGCTGTCCGGGGCCTTCCAGGACGGCATGCACGCGGTGACCGCCCGGGCCCGCGTCCGCCCCGACACGCTGCCCCTGCTGCAACGGTTCCTCGGCGGCCGTGTGCGCGTCGGCGGTCCGCTGCCCGACGGCTGGACCGAGGTCTGGGTGGCCGGCCCGGCCGCCAAGGCCCTGGCGGGCCATCTGGCCGGACTGGGGGCCGGGGTCGAGGTGCTGGAGCCGCCCGAGGTACGGCAGTGGCTGGCCCGGATCGGTGCCGAACTCACGGACACGTACTCGGGGGAGGAACCACCCGCTCCACCCGGCCCGTAGGGTATATTCGATCTTGTGCTCGCAGCCGGGACTCCCGGTCGCGGGGCTCGCGTTGGTGGTCCAAGGAAAGACACCCCACTTCCCGTGGGGGAATGCAGGTGCAAGGCCTGCCCAGCGCTCGATCAGGGCCCCGGCCTCCTCACGGAGGCCGGGGCCCTTTGCCGTGTCACCACCTCACAGGACGGTGACCACGCCGTTCGCCGGGGTGGGGCGGACCGCCGGTGGGCCGGGCGTATGGGCGGGCCCCTCGTCGGAGGCGACCGCCGCGCCCGTGCATACCTCGCCGTTCGGCGCACCTCGCGTTCCAGCCGCCCTGCCGGTCTGCGTTTGGGCAGCGGAGATACGCCGGGCGATCCTGAGGCCGTCCACCACGGGCCGGCTGGCGTCCTCGTCCTCGTCGGCGGGGTGCCGGAGGCCCAGCACGTGGCTCGACCTCGGGGCCGGCGCTCGTCCTTCGAGGCGGCCGCCCCTCACCGGCGGTCCACACCGCACCGGTCATGCCCCGCACGGCGCCGCCGCGACGCGGCAGGACTGCCGCGAGGGCGTACGCACAACGCGGCAGGGCCGCGATTCGGCCGCGGGGGAGCACCGGCACGATCGATGACGGTGCCCACTCGGCCCAGGGCGCTGCTCCGCTCGGCCCATGCCGGGCTGCGAACCCCCGCAGGCCTCCCTACCGTGGCCGGATGGCCCTCAGCCCGTCAGCACGCAGGCTCCTCGCCCGGGCGACAGCCCTGGCAGCCGGCGCGAGCGTCGTCCTCATGCCCCCGCTCACCGGCGCCGCGGCGCCGGCCGAGCCCGCTCCGCCGCGCGCCGTGGCCCCGCCGGACCCCGCCCTGCTGCACCGCCCCGGGGTCCAGGTCCGGCCCCGCCCTGGCGCCCCCGCCCTGCCCGACGACCTGTCCGCACTGTCCTGGCTGGTGGCCGACTCCGGAAGCGGGGAGGTGCTCGCCGCCCACAACGCCCACCTGGGACTGCCGCCCGCCAGCACCATGAAGACCCTCTTCGCGCTGACGGCCCTGCCCCACCTGCCGCGCGGCGGTACCCACACCGTCACCGACGCCGAACTCGCCGACGTGGGTGAGGGCAGCAGCCTCGTCGGGCTCGACGCCGGCCTGACCTACCGGATCCCCGACCTGTGGCGGGGCGTCTTCCTCAGCTCCGGCAACGACGCCGTCCACGTCCTGGCCTCCATGAACGGCGGCTGGACGCAGACGGCCGCCCAGATGCAAGCCCGGGCCCGCGCCTTGGGCGCGACCGACACCCACGTCGTCTCCCCGGACGGCTACGACGCGGAAGGCCAGGTGTCCTCCGCCTACGACCTCGCCGTCTTCGGCCGGGCCGGGCTCGCCGACCCCGACTTCGCCCGCTACGCGGCCCTCACCGACGCGCAGTTCCCCGGGGACACGGACGCCGAGGGGCGGCCGGCCTGGACGTACGGCATCGAGAACACCAACCGGCTGCTGACCGGCGAGGACGGTGTCGGCGTCTACCCGGGCATCGTCGGCGTCAAGAACGGCTACACCTCCGAAGCCGGATACACCCTGGTCACGGCCGCACGACGGGACGGCCGCACCCTCCTCGTCACCGTCATGAACCCCCAGCAGGGCGGCGCCTTCGCGGTGTACGAGGAGACGCGGGCCCTGTTGGACTGGGGCTTCGCCGCCGCCGGCCGGGTGGAGCCGATCGGCTCGCTCCTACCGCCGCCCCAGCCTCAACAAGCCGGAACGGCCGCCCCGCCCGCAGCCCCGCCACCCCCGGCATCCGCCGCCGGCACCGGAACCGCCTACGCCTGGCCGGCCGGCCTCCTCGTCGGCACCGGCGCAGCCGCGGCGGCCTGGCACCACCTCCGGCGCCGACGGCCGCGCCCGGCTCCGCCGTCGCAGACCGCCGGCCCCGGGCCGGCTCCCTGAAGCCCCGGGCCGTCGCCCCGCCCGGCCCGCCTGAGGCAGGGATGCCGCTCTTCACCCACGAGCTCCAGAGGTGGCTGACGCGGGCCGGATCCCGCGTGATGGCGCACGTGGTCCACCCCGGTTACGCCGCCACCAGCCTGCGCGGCCACCGGGCCCCCGCCCGCCCGCCGCAGCGCGCACGCCTGGGACGACGCGCGGGCACGAAGGCTCCGGGGCGCGGGAGAGGCCGTCGACCCCGAGCGCCGTGACCACGTCCTCGTCGAGGTCACCGTCACCTCGTAGCCCTCACCGCCTGTCGGCCGGGAGATTCCGCCGGACCGACATTCGAGCACCCTTCCGTCCGCCGTGTCGCGTGGCCGGAACGCCCTGACTCGATTTCCGGAGAACGTCATGTCGAACGTATGCAGGCGCAGAGCATGGATCGGCGGCTCCGCCACCGCGGTGGCCGGAGGCCTGCCGGCGTCGCCATCGCACGCCCCGCAGGGCACCGCGGCCGCCTCCACGGCGAGCGACCCGACGGTGGGCCTCAGGGTGGCGGCCACCGTGCTCGCGCCGGGTGTCCATCCGGCGCCCAACCAACCGGAGACCGCACGCTACGGAACCGGGCCGGCCCTGGAGACGGCCGAGGAAGCCTTCATGCTCTCCAGCCGACTGTCCCTGCGCGCCGCCGGATCCGCTCTCGACGAGCCCAGGCCGAGGCTGCTGGGCCTTGAGGTCCGTTGAGGTCCTCCTCAAGGCCGCAGCGCTCGCTCCGCGCCCGCAGTCGTCCGGCGATTCGATCGAGCGCCAGCTGAGGCTGCACGCTGCGTACGGGCGCGGCTGGTCCCGGTCCGCTCCCTGGGAGGTCTTCCCGGCAGAGGAACCGGCCCGCAGGGCGGCCGAGTCGGCCGCAGTACTCATGGGTCCACCAAGGTGGGCGCGACCGGGCCGGCGGTGCGTACGTCCGCGGTGTTCCCGTCGGAGCTCTCCCTGGCCACGGCGCTGCCGTTTGCGACCGCCTCCCTGAACGACGGCGCCACACCCGGCCTGATCGTCTCCCACACCTACATGCCCCTGAACCGCCTGGGCATATTCGTGCGTGATGAATATATTTTGGCGGAGGTGGCCGACGGGCTCCGTGCCGCGCAGCCGGGAGCGGCCGTACGGGCGAACGCGAAGGAAAGCGACCGGACATGAGTGAAGAAGCGGACACCGCCCCGGCGACCGTGCTGCGGGCCACCGGCATCCACATCGCCTACGGTGACGCGGCCGTGCTCGACGGCGTGGACCTGGACCTGCGAGCGGGGCACGGCCTGGCCCTCGCCGGCGCCAACGGATCCGGCAAGTCGACGCTGCTGCGGGTCTGCGTCGGCCGGCAACAAGCCGACGAAGGGGAGGTGTTCTTCGCCGATCGGCCACCGCGCGAGGCGGACGCCGCCTTCCGGCGCGACGTCGCACTGCTGCTCGACGGGGCCGAGTGCCTTCCCGACCTGACGGTCGGTGAGCACATCCGCCTGGTCGCCACCGCGCACGGCATGGGCAAGGATGCCGGGTCCGCCACGGAGCGGGTGCTGGCGGAACTCGGACTGGACCACCGGACCGACGCGTTCCCCGAGGCGTTGTCTGCGGGACAGCGCCAGATGCTCCTGCTCGCCGCGGTCCTGGTGCGTCCGGCCCGTCTGATCGTCGTGGACGAGCCCGAACAGAGACTGGACACCGGCGCCCGGCGCCGACTCGCCACCGCACTGCGGGCGGCGAAAGCCGCCGGCACGGCGGTCCTGCTGGCGTCGCACGACCGGGCGACCGTGGAGGAGGCCGCCGACCGGGTCCTGCTCCTGGACCGGGGACGCGTCGCGGCCCTCGGCACGCCCGCCGAAGTCACCCGTGCGGCGGCGGCTACGCCATGGCGGTGACCACCGGCCTCGCGAGGGACGAGGAGAACGCCACCGCCGACGCCATGGCACAGGTGGCGCGCGCCCGCCGGGCCCGCGGTTCGGGACGCCCGCGCTTCGACGACGTGTGGTCGTGGGCGTGCGTCGCCCTCTCGACCGTCGTGGTCCTCGCCGGTCTGGTACGGACCGCCCCCGCCATCGGCCACGCCCTCGACACCCCCGCAGGCGCCGCCACCCGCGCCGTCCTCGTCGCCTCGGGTCTGCTGCTGTGGGCGGGCCAACTGGCCACGTGCGTACGGCTGGGCCCCGTACTGCTGGGCACGGCCGAGATCACCTGGCTGCTGCCGCTGCCCGGCGACCGGGGACGGCTGCTGCGCCCCCGCCTGGCACGCGCCGTGGCCGTCGCCACCGTCGTGGGTCTGCTCACCGGCACCCTGACGGCCGCCCTCGCACTGCTGCTCGAAGGCCGCTCGCGGTCCACCGCACTGCCCGTGGCCCTCGGAGCGCATCTGGCCCTCGCCTGGCTCGCGGTGGCCGTGGGGACGCTGATCGAGGTACGGCCGGACCTGGCCGGGCGGGCACGCGCCCTCGGCACCGGTTCGGCCGTCGTAGGCTGCGCGATCGTCTTCGTAGGCCCGGCCGTTCCCGCCGCCACCCCCCTGGCCGCCTTCTGCGGGCCCGGGGGCTGGGCGGCCTGGGCAACGGCCGGCGCGGCCCAAGGGGACCTGCTCGCCTGGTCCGTGGCGCTCGGTGCCCTCCTGCTCTGCGCGGCCGTCGCGCTGCGGGCGGCCTTCGGAGCGGCCGCGGCCATTCCGACGGCCGAGTTGCTCCAGCGCAGCGGCACCAGCCGCCAGGCAGCCCAGGGCGCGACCCTGCTGGACCTGCGCGCGCTGACGCTCGTCCTGCAGTCCGCCGGACGGCGACGGGGCCGCCTGCGCATGCCGCGGTCGCGGTGGGCGGTGATCCTGTGGCGGGACGCCGTCGTCATACTGCGCCACCCCGGCCGGCTGATCGCGTCCCTCGCGGCCCTGGGCACCGGCGCCACCGCGACCCACCTGCTCGCCCGGTGGCTCACCGAAAGCCCCCACGGTCCGGTGGGGCCGCTCCGGGCCACGGCGATGGGCCTGGTCCTTGTCGTGCCCCTCTACCTGGCGGCGGTCGCCCTCGCCGAGCCCGCCTACCAGGACACCGACCGGCCACGGCGCGCCCTCCTGTTGCCCTACCCGCCCGGCGTGCTCGCGGTGGGACACCTTGCGGTACCCGTGCTCCTGCTGTGGGCGGCGGCCGCGGCGACCTGGTTGGTCGCCCGACTCCCGGGCATGCCCACCGGTGACCTCGCCACCTATGCGACGGCCCTGCTCCTGGCGGGACCGTCGCTCGTGGGCAGCACACTGGTCGGCGCCTATCGGGGCGCGCCCCGCTACGACCTGCTGGCCCTGTCCCTCGACTGGTACGCCGCGGTGCCCTTCGTCTTGTGGCGGTTTGCCCCGGCCCTGGCGGCCGGCTTCGTCATCGCCCCGTGGCTGTGGCACGCGGTGTCCGCCGCGCCCGGCGCCTCGGACGGCTCCGCGATCCTGTGGCTCGCCGCCCGCTCGGCCGCGGTGCTCGCCTGGTCGGCCCACCGCGTCAGCCGCCAGGCACGCGACCTGTCCTGAACGTCCCCGAACCGCCGCGCCACCACTCCCGGCCCACCCACGGCCCTCCGGCCCCACGGCACACGCGGGAACGGCCCCGATCACCCGAGGCCGCGGGCGAACGCGAGCGCACCGGACCGGCTCCACCACTGCGTTCCCGCGCCTAGGGTGTTGGGCATGATCACGTCCACCGTCGAAGAGTCCTCCCTGGCGGACATAGCGGCGGCCGAACTCCGGCTGGGGGTGACGTTTCCGCCCGACCCGAGGGAATCGCTGCTGCGGCCCGACGGCGTGGAGTTCCAGCACGGAACGCTCCGGCTCGACTACTACGGGCCACCGCCTGGAGCGCAGAGTTCCTGCACAAGGTCGGGGAGGACGTTGCCGAGGAGGAGGCCGAGCCCGACGAGGAGGAGCTCGACGAGTACGCCTACTGGCCACACGAACGGCTGCTGATCACCCTGGGCATCGGCTGGCCGTCCTCCGACGGAGTCTTCCTGGCCACCCGCCCCGGCCCGAACCACGGGCGGGTAGGCCGGTACTTCGACGAGACGGGTTCGACCTTCACCCCCTGGCCGGGGCTGTGGCACGTCCTCTCCGACTTCGCCTCGGCCCTGGAGAACGGCCTGCCCCTCGGCGGGCGGACACCCCTGGCCCACGAGGGCCGGCTGATCTGAGACGGCGGCGGGACGGTCGTCGCCGACCCGAGCTCCGCCGGGGCCCCCGGCCGCAGCCCGACGGGGCGTACACCGTCATCACCTTCGGAAGCGGCGGATTCTTCGGACCCGCACTCGCACCGCCCGTGCAGCCGGACGTCGTGTTCGTGGCGGGCATCGACCCCGGGGAGCTGCTGGACCGGCTGGGATCCGTGCCCGCGACCGGTGGGCCGCGCAGCCGGGAACAGGCGCGGCAGACCCGGGTGGTGCGGCTGGCCAAGCAGGGGCACGAGGTGCACGTGACCGTCGTCGAGGAGGGCACCGAGCGGCCGGAGGCGGGCCACCGGATCGAATCGCCGCGCGAGGACTACGTGACCGGCCCCAACGGGCAGCCCTCGCTCGGACCCGGCGGACAGCAGTGGCAGCGGATCGGCGTCGATCCCTGGCCCGGCTCGACGGCCGCCTACGCGCGGCTGCCGACAGGCCTGACGGCGGAGCACGGCATCAACTGGGACCCGGCGGACGGCGCGGCGGCGCCACTGGCCGGCGCATTGCTGCTGCCGGTCCTCAACGAGGTGTTGCAGGCGCGGCACCCGGTCGCCGTCGTACGCGACTTCGACCTCGGCGCCCTCGTGGACCGGACCCCGCCGGAGCGGTTTCGCTCCGCGGTGGCGGCGCAGCTCGCCCGACTGGCGTCGGAGACCGGCATCGACGGCTACCCGGAGATCGCCCGGGCGCTGGAGCAGGCCGGCCGGGGCGAGCCGGTGGACCTGACGGCCGACGGGCCCCTCGACCTGCGGATGCGGACCAGCAGGGCGGAGCCCCGAGCCGTCCGCGGACTGCTCGACGCAGCCCGCCACCAGCCGGACCCGGCACCCGGCACCGCAGCCGACCTCGCAGCGTGGCACGGACGGGACGCGGAGGCCGGGGCCCTGCGCCAGTTCCAGCTGCTGCCCCTGCCCGCCGCGGCGTAGACGGTCCTGAGCCCGCGCAGGTCCGTGCACTGGCGCGACGAACTGGCGGCGGACCCGGCCGACCGGCCAGTGCTGTAACCGAGTAGGTTCGCCTGTTCGCCTTCTCGTCGACAGGAGGAAATCCGGATGGCATTGATGTCGATCGCCATGCAGCAAGACGTATACATCGGGGATGGCATGTTCGGTCTGGTGGACGAAGCGTGTGCGGGCGAAGGACTGCCGAACCGCCTGCCATGACGACTGGGTCCACGCCAGTTCCGGCTCGGTGTTCCTGGAGACGTCTGACAACACGATCTGCAAGGCGCGGCTCCGGGTCGAGGGGTGGGACGGATCCGCTGAGATCGATGACGGGTACTGGCTTGATCAGGTCTGCATTTCGCTGGACTTGCCCACGGCGCGCTTCTTCGTGGATCAAAGCGACGTGGGGCCCGGACAAGGGACCGAACCTGTCATCGCCCGGCCGTTGGCGGCTGCGAATCAGCCGACGTGAGGGCCCTGAGGAACTTCCATGGGAAGCAGCGGCCAGCGATCTCGTGGGGGCGCGTTTCCTCCCTGCAGTTCCGGCCTGACGGCATCGTGACCGAGGATTACGGTACGTCTGGTGCGGTGACCGCATAGGTCCGCCGAGCGGGATCACGCTGAGGTTTTGAGGGGGCGTCTGTCCTACCGGATGCCTTCCCCGATCAGCGGAGGATGTCAAGGCCGCCCACGACAAGACAGCCACCCGCCTGATCACCGAAGCCGGAGGAACCAGGGATGACGCCAGGACCGGTCTCACCTGGTCCAGTTGTGGAAGCGCGCCCGCTCGGGCCCGCACGCCCCGTCGGCGAGGGCCTTGTCGTAGCGCCGCTGCACGGCGGCGTCGACCTCGGCCTTCGGCGCATCCATGGGGACGTAGGACCCGGAGTAGACGACGCATGATGAGTCGTGGACCGGCCACAGCACCCACGACCCGAACGCGACGGCGGCCGTCACGGTGAGTACGGCTGAGACTCGACGGCGTGGCGTGGAGAGGGGACGGAGTGTCACCAGCGGGTCGTACGGGATGCGCCAGTAGTGGCTGTTCAACGGTGAACGCGGTTCCTTCACCGAGCCGTTGGCGGGGACCCGTGAGCCGCTGCTGATACGGGCGGGGGCACGAGCAGAAGACGGACGCACGTATCAGTACTGCCTGATGCAGATCTGGCGCACGGCCGCCCACCAGGCCGTGTTCTGGCGGGGCGGCCGCCAGGCCGAACCCGACGATCACGGCCTTGGCCGGTCCCGCGGCGGCTGGACCGTGAAGGCAATGCTCAGCATCCTCACCTGACCGGCCCTCACGGTGTCAGGCAGTCTCCAGGGCTCGGGAGATCGATACCAGCAGGTCGGGGTCCTCCGCCTCGGCCGCCTTCAAGGCGGCCACCACGAGCATGCTCTGCTCGGCCTCCGACGGCGGCTGGTGCGCACGGCCGTCAGCCGCCACCGTGAACATGGCGGCGAGGCCCGCAGCCACGGCCTGGCGCTCCGAGGCCCCGTTTCCCTTTGCCTCGCGGTACGCCAGCTCCCGTACCCCCTCCTCGCAGTGGGCGCACAGTTCGAGCATCCAGTCGTGGATGGTGGTCATCCGGTAGAGCAGGATCTGCTCGGGGCCGGTGTACCAGGCCGGCGTGAAGAGCATCGCGTTCCCGGGGGCGGGCCCGGACAGTCGGACCAGACGCCACAGCGGTCGAAGCGCGGCGATGGCCAGTAGCGGGTTCCACACCCGGTCGATCAGGCCGGTCCCGTAGGCCGGCACGAGCAGCCCGAGGCTGACGACCACTCCGCTGACCGACATGAATGGGGAGAGGCCGGTGCTCAATGCGTCCCAGTCCCGGCCCGCCCAGCGGGCGCCGATGGCAGTCAGCTTGAACAGGCCGAAGATGATGTTGGCCATGGAGGCGAGCACCAGCACGAGTAGACCGACCCGCAAGGACCTGTCGACCGTCGTCTTCGGCTCGTGCTCGGTCTTCCGGTCGATGCTGACGATCCAGTTCCAGCACACGACGGTCATGGCAGCGGCAGCAGCGACGTACGTGAGCAGGTAGAGCAGAAGCATTTCGGTGATGAACGGGGTCGCGGCGTAGTAAGTATCGAAGTCGTGCACCCGTTCCACCGGGACGTCGCCCAGCGCGAAGAGTCCCACCATTGCCACGATTACCGCGCAGCAGCCGATCTTCCATGTCCGCACACGTCGGCGCCTACTGTCGCGGTATCCCGATCCTCCTTTCCAGTACTCGAGCAACACGAGACACGTACAGGCATAGGCCGTGAGGATGCAGTAGACGAGCAGGGCGGAGAGGTTGCTGATACCGGTGATCCGGTTGACGGCCCTGATGGTCGGTGTCGAGGCGAGGAAGTAGCCGACGCAGGGAAGGAACAGCAGAACATTCACCGTCCGGACTGTGGGGCTGCGCCATCCCCGTACCAGAGCGGGTGTTTTCGCCAGTATGGCGATGCCGAGCACGGCGGCGGGGATGTAGTAATTCGGGGCGCCTTGGGGTGTCATCAGCGCTCCAGCGATGCCCAGATGCGCCCGAGTGGCTCGTCGGGGGGCGTGTTGCCGCGGTTGCCGAGGAGGAAGGGGCGGAACTTCGCCGCCAGCAGGCGGCCGAACCTCTCCGCCCGCCGTTCCTCGGCCGCGCTGTAGTCGGTGCGCGCCGCCACGTGTCTCACCGCGTCACCGACTGTCCACCGGTTCCCGAGCATGCGTGCGGAGGCGGCCGCGGCTCCCTCGATATCACCATCAAGCCTGGTGGACCGGCCGGACCGGCGTTCTTCGCGATGCCACAACTCGTGCCCTAATATCACCATCTGATGCATGGGTAGGGTGTTCTGCTCCACCACGATCACTTCGTGATCGCCTAGGTCCAGCCAGAGCCCGCTGACTGTCTTCGGAGGGAACGGTTCCAGCATGAGACGGACCTCGCGGTCGCTGCTCTCGGTGAGATGGGTGCAGATCGCCTGGAACAGCTTCTGCGGATCCAGCCCGGCCGGGCAGCGCACCCCTGCGAACAGCTCGTCCCGATGACGCTTCATCGCGCGTGAATCCCCCACTGCGCCCCACATGTCTTCCCCACCCGGACGCATCCTCTGCCGACCAGCATTCGCCGAACCTCCGAACACCGCACGACAACCAATCAGTTCGTGTCTCCTCGATGCGTATGTCCCCACACACGCTCCCGCAGAACGGGCCGGCATGACCAACCCCGCGCCTGTGACCCTAACCAGTCGAATGCGCGTAAGCAACCAGATCCGGGCTGACATAGTCCCTGGCCAGAGGGGATTTTTGGCGGGCTGATGAGCGTCTGGCGCATGCGGCCGGAGCCCTGGTGAACGGGTCCGGGCAGCCGCACGCGACTGCCCGGACGTGCGAGCGGACGTCATCGGAGGAAGGAAAGGCGGCTATCCGGTCGCGTCTGTGCGGCTCTCGCGTGCGCGGTCCTCGTAGGGGATCCAGCTCGTGCTGTGGCGGTGTCATTTGGACGAGGCGATGGTCAGCAGCGGCGTCATCCCGGTATTGCAGGCCGCACAGAACTGCGGCATGGGATCGGTGAGTCCCCAGGGGGCTCAGCCGCCGATCTTCCAGCCGGGGGTGTGGGACAGCGCGTCGTTGTAGAGCTCCTTCGGGTCGGCCGCAGTGCCCGCCGCCCGCCAAGGCGCGAGGTCGGTGATCTGCTGCTTCAACTCCTCGGGAGGTTCCAGGTGGTCGGGGTGTTCGGTGACCTGCTCGGGGGTGAGCACGCACGGCTCGGGCACGTGGGGGTACTCGTCCGCGTCGAGCGGCTTGGGCGGTGCGGCCAGTACGTCGGTGACATCCGCGGCGTCCGCCAGGACATTGGACCGGAATGCTTGAGTCCGAGGCGTGCTCCGAAGGGCATCACAGGTCCTGCGGCTGGTCGGTCCGCCCGTAGTGATCTCCCGAGAAGTGGTCGAACAGGGATGAGCCCGGTCCTTCCGTAGCTCGGCGATACTCCGGCGGCTGGGACATCAGGAGACTTCTGAGTCCGTTGCTGTTCACCCACTGATGCTGAACCGGCCTGCCTCACATCCCGCCCCGTACGCGACACCAGCGAGCGCGATGCGGAACGGCCCTCCGGCCGGGAGGGAGCACTGGCGCTGGCCAGGTGCTTTCCGCGACCCGATACCTGACTTCAGCAGAAGGCCGACACCATGAGAAGCCGGCGACCTTCGGGCGTTGCTTCTCGCTCAAGGGCGCACGCGAACCAGGCACCTTCCAGAAGGCGCAGCTGATGCTGTCCTTGCTGGTCAACCAGTTCCCTCAGAAGGCTGGGCTGCTTCTCGGGCCGTGACCCGTCGTCCCCTGCCCTCAGGTGGAGCTGGCGGACGCTCGTGCCTCGGTCACGCACGAGCGTGGGTACAGGATGACGCCCTGCTCCTTGGTTGCCCAGGTGCAGCCGAGGTCGTTATTTTTGAGTTCAAGTAGGCCGAACGGCTGCCAATAGCACGGAGCAGGGGAACGGAATTGAACGAGGGACATGCAGCGGATCCCGCCCGAACCGCTCAGGACATCATCTCCCTGCTTGAGCCTGCCGGCCTGGAACGCGAGGACGTGCTCCGAGTGGAAGGGGAGGGCGGCCTGTCGTACACCTCGGGGCTGCCCGCGGCAGACGTACACGCGCTGCTGCGCGGCGGGCCTCTGCCGCAGGGCGACGGCGGTGAGGCGGAGCCCGTGGAGGAGCGGCACCGACGGGTAGTCGCCCGTATCGTCTTCCTTCGCTCCACTCGGCTGCGCACCTCCCCCGACGGACAGCGTCGCCCGTACTCGCTGGCGGAAATTGCGGTGGCCGCCGGGACGAGTACTCAGTGGCTCGACAAGATGATCAGGGCTGGGAAGGCGCCGAACCTCGACCACGCGGCCGGGATTGCCGGCTTCTTCGGTGAGAGCATCGATTTCCTCGTCGCCGAGCCCGCCCAGGCCTTGGACCGAGTACTTCAGCAGATCCATAAAGAATTGCTACAGCAAACCGTCACCCGTCAAGAACAAGACATCCAGCGCCTGATGAAGAGCGGTTCGGCCGGGTCCCCCGCCTCTGGTCTCGGTGTCGTCGACTACGCCGCACGGGCGCTGGCCGACGTACCAGAGGATACCGCGCAGCCCATCATCGCCCTCATCGAATCCATCGCCAGGCGCTCTCGCGAGGACCGCGCACGCGAGAGCCGCACAGACGCGACCGGATAGCCGCCTTTCCTTCCTCCGATGACGTCCGCTCGCACGTCCGGGCAGTCGCTTGCGGCTGCCCGGACCCGTTCACCAGGGTTCCGGCCACATGCGCCAGACGCTCATCAGCCCGCCAAAAATCCCCTCTGGCCAGGGAACTGATTGGTTGTCGTCCGGTGTTCGGAGGTTCGGCGAATGCTGGTCGGCAGAGGATGCGTCCGGGTGGGGAAGACATGTGGGGCGCAGTGGGGGAGCGGCGCCGGCCAGGTTGCCAGCCCTCAGGGCCGCTTCGGCTTGGCCGATGAGGTCCTTCGTGGCCTGGGCAGTCCGTTCGGCCTGGGTCCGCTTGAGCTCGGCCTCCGCCCTTTCCCGGGCTTCGATTTGCAAGATCACACGCATGTCCTCGACGGCCCGCTGCGTCTCCTGGTCCAGACGCTGCCACGCTGCCTCACGAGCGGCCCTCTCCGCCTCGACCGCTTGGGTAACGGCTTCGGTGGCGGCGTTGGCGGCCGCGGTGCCCTCATTGGCGAAGGTGGTGGGCTTGTTCGCGTAGTTGACTGCCTGGCCTGCGTACGTAGCGGCCCATTTGGCGGCGTCCGCGGCTTTGTCCGCGTGATCGGCCGCGCGGTCCGCGGCATCCCGGGAGGCGCGCGCCGCAGTCGCCGCGGCGTTGGCCAGGGCCTACGCCGACCTGGCGGCGTAGGTGGCGATCCGTGCGTTCGCACTCGCGATCTGCGCCTGCCGTCGGGCCTCCGCTGCTTCCGAACGGGGCTATGTCGGAAGCTGCCTGCGCGCTGGCCGCTGCCTGCGATGCGGCGGAGGCAGCCCTGAGCGCCGATTCCGCGACTTCCCGCCCCGTCTTGGCTGCATGCCCGCGACCCTGGCGGCGTTGTACGCATCCGTCGCGGCGGAGCCGGCGACCAACCGCGGCCTGGTGCGCTGCCGCAGCGGAGTAGGAGGCGCGGCGGGCCGTCTGAATGGCGGCGTGGGAAGCGACGATGGCCATCCTCGACGAATCGGCTGCCGCCTTGGCTGCTTCGCCGGCTCTGCGGGCCGCGCTGGCGGCCTTCGCCATGTCGTTCCGTGCGGCCGCCGCCTCGTAGACGTCCTTGTCCGCAGCCTCCTTTGCCCTGGCCGACGCCTCCGAGGCACGGACCGAGGCCTCCTCGGCCTCCTTCGTCCGCGCGTCGGCCTTCGTTCCCTCGCGTTCGACGAGGGCGACGAGTTCCTCGATCTTCGAGGTCTCCTGATCCCGGGCCCAGGCGATGTGCTGTCCGATGTAGAGAAACCAGCAATGTCGGTTGACGTGCCGGACAGGGACCGGTCGGCGTACCTCTGCAGCTCTGGAACCGCCTGCACCGTCATCTTGCTGACTTCGGCGTGCATGTCCTGCAGCCGGGCGGTGTGCTGGCCTTCCATGAGGAACTGCTCCAGCGCGGCCTGGGTGCCGGCGTTGAGTGCGTCATTGCCGGCCCGGTTCACCCCCTTGCCTTCCGTGGCCATCACGGTGGTGGTGGCCACCCGGAGGTCCTCAACGATGCCGGGCTTGAAGCCGCCCTCCAGGTACGCGGCGATGGCGGAGTCACCGGCGTTCAGCGCGGCATTCGCCTCCTGGCGGGTGCCCCTTGCCGCCGCGCGCAATGGCAGCTGCGAGCGCGACGCGGTTGTCCTCGGACGTCGCCGAGGCGAGCTTGACGGCCAGGAAGTTCTGCACGTCGGCGTCGGAGCCGGTCAACGCCGCCGCGGCGGCGGACCGCACGGCCTTCCCTGCAAGCATCTACGCCTTGACGACCTTGGCCCGTTCCGTGTCCGGCAGCAGGAACAGATCACCCGTGTCGCCGCCTCCCGCCGGGGGCGGTCGGCCAGGGCTGTCACGGGGTTGAGTACAAGGCTGGAAGTGGTGACGACGGCCGTGGTGGCCGCGATGGCGCCGAGAATACGCCGTCTGCTCCAATAAGTGGTGCCCAAAACGGTCCTTAGCTTTCGGCGCCTGGCTAGCCGCATAAGAGGGCGACCTGGTCCAGGACAGCAGGGTTGAGGTGCGCTTCATTTACCGGAATGGAAAGCGTGACAAGGCTTGATCGGGAGCGCACCGCCACCCTACGTGCGACATGCAGCTTTGACTATACGTAAGTTGACGTCAAATCAACCATGGTTGCTGCGAAGGTTGTCCGATGCACCCTAAGTGGCGACCGCATGCGCAAGATTCCGGACATTTGCTATGGAACATGTGATCCCGCTCGGCCTCATCTCTTCGTTCGTGTGACCTAAATCACGGCTTCGAGGTGCCAGTGAATCGGCGTGCGCGAGCAACGAAACTGATCAAACGTCATATGGCGTTTCTGGGGCTTGATTTGTGTGGCAGGCGATCGGTTAGGATCGGCGCCGAAAGCGAGGAGGCCTCCGAGGGAAGTTGATCCGTTGTCGAGGCACTCGTCTTTTGCCAGGCGTAAGCCTTCACGCCCGTATGACCTATTCAGGCACGGCATGTGCCGGAACCAATGACTTGGGGCAGAGATGAAGACACGCAAGAAACTCCTCCGCACGGTGGGGGAGGCCATCGGCGCGGGTGCCCTGGCCTGGGTGGCGGTCGCGGGCGGCGAGATCACCGGCCGGTTGGGTCCGACGCGAACGCCGTCGCGCTGAAGGCGGTAGCCGACGAAGGACCGGGCTACGCGGTCGAGGACTTCGGCTACCCCAACGCCGACAAGATCCTTGAGGAGCGGAAGATCACCCTCAAGCGCGGTGACGGTCACATCGTCCTCGCCGACTGCGGCACCGCCGGCGAGCTGCTCAGGGTCTGGTCGCGCTCGGACGGGGCCGAGATCTGCTTCAAGGTTACCGGCATCAAGGGTTACCTCACCCTGGAGGTCCCGGCCGTCCACGCCATCAAGGGCAACAACTACGCCACGCAGGTCGACATGACCGTCGGCGAAGAAGAGAAGACGTTCGAGATCAAGAAGAACTCCTGGACCGGAGTCGGCGAGAGCGCCGATGCGGAGGGCCGGGACTTCATTCTCGTGGAGATCCGCACCGCCCAGTAGGCGGACGACACCAACCGCCTCGTATCACGTACCACACAGGTCGACGGCATCAACGAGCCGTCATCCGTCCCCGAACCCTGCTCCCAGGATGTGAAATGAAGTCTCTGCAATCCGTACAGTCCTTGAGTCGGGCAGCTCGCGGCATCGCTTTGCTCGTCTCCGCCGCCGCGGTCGCTGCAGGCCTCGTCTCGGCGGCTCCCGCCACGGCCCTGTCCGGTCATGATGCCCCGGCCACCCAGTACAAGTCCGTCGTGAAGCTGAACATCGGAGACGAGGCCAACTCCCGGGCCTGCACGGCGACCCTGCTCGACGACAACTGGATCATCACGGCGGCCAGTTGCTTTGCCACCACTCCCGGTACGCCGGTACCGGCCGGTAAGCCGGCACTGAAGTCCATCGCCACGCTCGCCGACGGTACGGCCGTCGAGGTCGTCGACCTCGCACCCCGCACTGACCGCGACCTGGCCCTGGGCCGCCTGGCCACCGCCGCCTTCAATCTCCCGGGGGCCAGGATCGCTCCCGCGGCCCCCACCGCCGGCACCGACCTGACCTCGGTCGGGTTTGGACGGACAAAGACCGAGTGGGTCCCGGACAAGTTCCACACCGGCACCTTCACCACCAACGCCTCCGACACCAGCACCCTCACCATCACGGGCAAGGGCGCCGACGTCATCTGCAAGGGCGACACTGGCGGTCCGCTGTTCAACTCGGCCGGTCAGCTTGTCGGCGTCAACAGTCGTTCCTGGCAGGGAGGCTGCCTCGGCGCCCCCGCCACCGATACCCGCACCGGTGCCATCTCGGCGCGGGCCGACAACCTGAGCGCCTGGACCGCCGAGGTCCGCTCGCTGACCCCCGGCTGGAAGACCGAGGCCGTCGTACAGGCGGGCACCTCCCTCTACCAGGGCATCCGCCTGGCCGACGGCTCCTGGACCGGCTTCACCGACGTCCAGTCCAAGGCGGGGAACGTCGGAGGCATCCGCACGGCCACTGTCGCCGGCATCGACGGCGACACCCACGTGGTGGCGCTCGGCACCAACGGCCACATATACCACACGATCCGCAAGGCGGACGGCGCCTGGCTGAACTTCGGCGACGTCGGTGCAGAGGCCGGCGTCCTGCCCAACGTCAGCCAGGTGTCCGCCGTCTCGACGGGTACCGAGATCCAGGTGGTCGCGGTCTCCAACGGCAAGGTCTTCCACAGCCTGCGCCGTGCCAACGGCACCTGGGCCCCCTTCGGTGACGTCGCCGCCGTCACCAGCCCCATGAGCAACGTGACCTCCATCGCCACGGCGAACACCGGTGGCGAGCTCCAGGTCGTCGCCATCAGTGGCGGCAAGACATACCACACGCTGCGCAACACCGGCGGCGCCTGGACCATCTGGGGCGACGTCGCAGGTATTGCCGGCGCCACGGGCCCGATCAGCTCCGTGGCCATGGCCGGCAGTGGCAGCACCGCTCACGTCGTCATCGCTACGGACAACGGAACCCGCCAGTACCACACCACCCGCCAGGGCAACGGCGTCTGGGGCACCTTCTCGGAGCTGACCGCCCACCTCGGCAACATCACGGTCAAGTCCGTGGGCGCCGCCGGCTTCCCCCATGAGGTCGATTTCGCCTTCACCACCAGCGACAACCGCGTGGTGTACACCTCCTGGAGCAACCCCGGTCGCCTCTTCACGAACCCGGTCACCGTGCCCACGATCCAGGGCATCGCCGCCACCCCCCTGGGCTCCGTCGCCCTCACCGCCACGCTCTGACCCGGCGGCGGTCCACCCCGGCTGCCTGCCCGCACACGTCCCCTAGCGGGGGCGGGCAGGCCCTCTCAGCCGCGGGCGGCGTTTACCAGCTGGTCCGGAGCAGGCGGCACGACAAGAAAGCACCCTGAGAGTGAGAACTGTGAGCAGGAAAGAGAGACTCGTCGCTTGGGCGGCAGGGGGGCTGATCACGGTGGCCGCGGCCTTCGCAGCGCTGCCGGTGACGCCCGTCGTATCGGCGCCGGCGCCGCCCGGGACGCCGCCGGTGCGGACGATCTCATACAACGTCTGCGGCGCGTATGCCGAGAAGTGCCGCAGCGAGATGTCACTCGCCTCGTGGGCGGACGGCCTGCAGGGGCACGTGTCCGGCTGGGACGCCGACGTGGTGATGCTCCAGGAGATGTGCAAGGGCCAGTACGACCGGCTAAGGCAGGTGCTGCCCGGCTACACCGGTGTGTGGACCAGCACCCAGACTGCCGACGGATGCGCGAAGTGGGGGGACGACAAGAGCTTCGGTCAGGCGCTGCTGGTGCGGGCCCCGCAGAGCGAGGTCAGCGGGATGTCTGCGGAGCTCACCCCGCCGGGCTCCACCGGGGAGAAACGCTCGGTGGTCTGTGCCAAGGCCCCCGTGGACGGGCGTGCCGTCCTTGCCTGCGGCACCCACCTGCGGCGCGACGACGCCGCGCAGAACGACACCCCGGCACTGATGGCGCGAATCGACACATGGGCGAACGGACTGCCGGTGATCCTGGCCGGCGACTTCAACGCCCGTCCCGGCTACGCGCACATGGACCCGGTGTACGCGGGTCGGCCCGGATCCCTGTCCCTGGCCGAGGCGGACGGCACCGACCAGCAGTACTTCACGGCCGCGTGCAAGGCAGCCGGCGCCGCGGAGTGCCGCACCGGCGAGCCGACCTTGGTCGACAACGAGACCGGCACGAAGTACGTCTCGAAGTTCGACTTCACCTTCTTCACCCGCCAGGACTTCCGGGACCTGCGCAGCGAGACGCTGGAGACCGGCTTCACCAAGGTCAAGGACCACTTGATGGTCCGCTCGGCGGCCTCGTTCCAGACTCGGACGCCGGTGGACGGGGATCTCACGGGCGACGGCACACCAGACCTGCTCGCGGTTCAGGAAGACGGCTCACTGCGGCTCTATCCGGGTCTCGGGAACGGCCGGTTCGCCCCGCACCGGGTCATCGGGACGAGCGGGTTCGCCGGTGCCGACGTGAGCCACCGCGGTGACTGGACCGGCGACGGCCGCGAGGACGTCGTCGCCCGGATCGGGGACGAGCTGTGGGTGTACCCCAACATCGGCCTCGGCAACCTCGGTGAGCGCGTCCCCATGGGTGAACGGCCCAAGGGCTGGGCGCACGCCACCGTCCTCGCCGTCGGTGATGTCGATGGGGACGGGCAGCCGGACGTCGCGGGCCGCAGTGTCAACGGCCTGTACCTGCACCGCGGCACCGTCGGTACCAACCCGGCCCTGACCCGTGACGCCGTGGTTCTGGGCGGGGCGGAGTGGAAGCCCGCCGACCTGCCCGAGATCCTGGCTCCCGGCGACGTGGACCGGGACGGCCGCGCGGACCTGTGGGCGCGCGCCTCGGACGGGCAGCTGCGGCAGTACCTCTCGAAGGGGGCGCAGGCGCTCCCGGCGCCCACCGCCCTCGGTTCCGCCCCTCGGGACACCCACCCGCTGGCCGGAACCGTCGGCGACACCAACGGTGACCGTCGCGCCGACCTGCTGCTCATCACGGCGCCCCAGGGCGACAACACCGGCAACCTGACCTTCCTGCCGGGCGACGCCACGGGCTCCGGGTTCGGCCCGTCCATAACCATCGGGGAGGGCGGCTGGCGCTGGATCCAGTCCATCCGCTGACCACCGAGTCCGCAGCCCTCCCGATCACCACGATTCGTACTATCTTTGGACCAGCCCCTCCAAGGAGCCGGACTCGCCCTCGTATTAGTTGGGTGCTGTACCAGCAGCAGACGAGGAGCCTCCTGGTAAGCCACCACAAGGCAGGTCTGCTACTGACAGACGGAAGCGGTGCCTGGGGCGGCTCCCCCTGTCGTGGGGTGGTGCACCCCTCATGGCCTCCACTGCCACGGAAGCGATGCTTCTCATCCACGGGGCTTGGGGGCGCTGGAGGTCTTGGTCTCGGGTGTGGGGCCGTCTGCCTGAGGCTGTGCGGACAGTGGCGTGGCCGGGGGCGCTCGGGTGGAGCTGGCTGGCCGGGCGGCCTCGACGTGGTGGACACGCGCGGCGATCCGGGGGCCAGAGCCGCCGTCCTGGTGCCGTTCTTCCGGGGAAACTCGGCGATGGAACGGTTCTGCACGGAGCGAGCCGGAGCGGGCTGACGTCTCCGGTCGACAGACACCGGCCACGTCGCCAGGAGGGACTGCTGGTACTAGGGCACCCGTGACAGCTCTGTGCGGCTTGTCCGCGCCGGCATCGCTGCGCCAACCCGGGCGTCGGCGCAGCGATGCCGTGGGCGGGTCAGCTGAACATGAGCAGGAGCAGCACGACCGGGAACAGGAATGCGACGGCCCCGGCGGCGATGCCCACGATGCACCGCACGCGCGCGGCGTCCTTGGAGCCCAGTCCGATCCCGCCGATGGTGATGCCGAGGGCGCCGAAAATGACCGAGAAACCAGGCCCAGTCCACTTCGCCACGACCAGGCAGGTCAGCCCCAACAGCCCGAAGACGAGCGCGCCCGTCCCGTGGAGAGTGGATCGCTCGTCCGTAGACGTGATGCCCATCCGCGTTCTCTCCCTCATCGCCGGGACGCTGCTCGCGCAGTGGGGCCCCGCCGCGCCCTCGTGATCGCTTTCTCCCTCGCTTCGGCAGGGGTCAGAAGCTGCCGTAGTAAGCGGCCAGGTCCGGCTCCGGGCACATGAGCGAGCCGATCAGGCACATCAGGTCCTTGTACTTCGCCTTGTAGACGTCGGTGACCTCTCCGCCGTCGGTGATGAAGATGTGGCGGTTCGGCACCGGGCGGTGCTTGCCGGAGCGGATGGTCCAGTTGCCGCTAGTGGTCAGGTTCATGGTGAACGCGCCGTCGATGCCCCCCTTGAACCCGAGCACGCCGTCGCAGAAGGGATTGCTGGCGTGCATGACCATCCGCACGTCGACGTAAT
Organism: Streptomyces sp. NPDC004667; assembly: GCF_040609475.1. Classification (NCBI taxonomy): domain Bacteria; kingdom Bacillati; phylum Actinomycetota; class Actinomycetes; order Kitasatosporales; family Streptomycetaceae; genus Streptomyces; species Streptomyces sp. NPDC004667. The sequence goes on from NZ_JBEXKC010000071.1 coordinate 36,385, forward strand.
TGCTGCCGGATCCCAGCTTCCTGGCCTCCATGTTCTCGTCACTGGCGGTCATCACCGCCCTGGGGCTGGCGGCGCCCTTGTCGTACAGCGTGGTCTCCCCGATGACACATACGCGGGATGCTCCCTGCGGCCGCCGTTCCCGGACTCCTGGCTGCGTTGGAGAACAGCGCAAGGTCCGGGAATCTCTGGTGCGGTGCCGGGGTGTGGTTTCAGACCGCGTGCTCGGTTTCGTCGACCGCTCCGTTCGGGCGTGGGTTCCCCCGATGTGGCAGGACCGTACGGGGAACCTGACGAAAATCAACCATGATTGATCATCGATAATCTGCAGTCGATGGTGAAGTGTTGTGCACTTACGGTCTCCCCGGGTGAAAGCCACACAGTAGTTCCGGCCTGGCCGGTACGCGGGACATCCCTGCGAGCGTGCGCGCAGCCGGCAGGTCGGCCGGAGAATCAGTTGCTCACGTACCAGAAGGCGGCGCCGAGAAAGGCGGGTAGGGTGAAGGCTATTTGGAGGGCCCACGGGGTGGCCGTTCCGTCCTCGGGCAGGTTCGGGTTCTCCGCCCGTTCGGCCATGTACGCGCGAAGTGCCTTCCCGTGCCCGAGGAAGCCCGTCACGATGGCCAGGTTGATCGCGCAGTAGACGGGGAGCAGTTCAGTGATGGGCCACTTGTAATTCATGGTATAAGCCATGACGGCGATGAACCCCGCGATCGGACCGCAGGACACGAAGATCTTCTGCCCTTTGCTGGCCATTCCCGGGAACAACGTCGCGAGATAGAGCGCCACGCTGGCCGCCGCGAATACCCACCACAAGGGAGAGCTTTTCTCTAGCACCGTTACTCTTTCGTCCACGGAGGCAGGAAGAAGCCTCTCTCACGGCGGATTGGCGGCGAGGTTGTCCCTCGCCGCCAATCCATTGGATCGTCCTACGCTGTGAACCAGCCTACGATGGCCGAAGTCGCGTTGTTGATCCCGCTGACCGTGGCCTTACCGACGTTGGTGGAAGCCATGGAGCTCGCCAGACTCCCCACGCTGCCGAGACCGATGCTCAGAGCCATACCGGCGACCCCGACGACCACCTGCTTGCTCCTCCAGCCATATGCCTTGGCGTTGTACAGGGTGCTGATCCCCGCGAAGACCAGCGAAGCCCCGCCCAGCGCGGCCGCCAGGGGCTGAAGCCCCGGTACGAATGCCGTGGCGAGCGCGGCCGCTCCCAAGCCGGCGCTGATCTTCGCCATGGTCGTGGCCGTCTCCGCGGCGGACGCCTGGGCTTCGTCCTTGTATTCGCCGGGGTTGACGGTGTCGTTCGCCGCGGTGTTGGCCGGATCGACATTGTTCGCCTTGTTCTGCCGAGCCTGCTCCGCGGCCTTCGCGGCCTCGGCAGTGATCTCGTTACTGCGCAGCTGCTCAGCGAACTGCTTGGCCTCGACAGCCGCCGCTTTCGCCTCGCCGGCGCTCTTGCCGGCAGCCTGCGCGGATGCGTACGCGCGGGTCGCGGAGGCCTTTGCGCTGTCGGCCGAGGCCACTGCGGCCCGGGCCGAGGCCGTGGCCTGGTTGGCGGAGTAGTTGGCTTGACGGCTCGAGGTGCGTGCGGACGCCGCTGCGGACGCCGCGGTGTTGGCCGAGGCCTTCGCGTCCGCGGCGGACTTGTCTGCGGACGCGGACGAGGCAGCCGCCTGGTTCGCGTACAGCTTCGCGTCCTGCGCCGACTTGGCGGCCTTCGAGGCCCATCCCTGGGCCTCCGTCGCAGCCTGCCGCGCTTGGGCGGCCGCCTCGGCCGCCTCGGCGGCGTCCTTGTAGGCGTTGGCGGCGATGCGCGCCGCCGAGTTGATCTGTGTGTTGATGGACTCCACATGGGTCGCGGTGTCGCGATCCGCCTCTTGCGCCTTGTAGTAGGCGTAGTTGACGAACTGCTGCACCATCCACTGCGGGCCCTCGAGGGCGGCCTGGGCCGCGGCCTCCACGTTGGGCCCCGCGCCGTTCAGCGCGGTCAGTGTCGCCGCGCGGTCGTCCTCGGTCTTCGCGGTCGAGTAGTCGACGAGCAGGAACTTGTGCAGAGCCTGGACGCTGCCGTTGTCGAGCGCCGCGCCGGCGCCGGCGGTGACGGCCTTGCCGGCGCCGTTCAGGGTCTGCAGCACAGCCGCCCGGTAGTCGTCCAATTGGACGTCCATGGCGCCTTGGACCAGGAAGTTGCTGACGGCCTTGGGGTCGCTGCTCTCCAGGGTCTTCTGTGCGGCCTCCGAGAGTACGACCCTGTTCTGCTTGGCCAGCGTGAGGACCTTCTCCCGGTCGTCGAGTCCCGCCGCCTTCGTGTATCCGGTCTTCGCCCAGTCGACGACACCCTGGTCGCCGGTGGTCAGCGCCTCTTGTGCCGCCTGCCGCGTCCAGACTCCCGCCGAGTCCATCAGGTTGAGCGCGGCCTTGCGGCCGAGCGCGGCGGCCTTGGCGGAATCGGTCTCGGCCTTCGCCCGGGCCAGCAGGTCCTGGGTCTCCTTGGTCGCCGACTGCTCCTGCCCCTGGAGCTTCTGGGCCAGGGCCTGGTACTGACTCTCTTGTGCCTTGAGCTCCTTGGCCACCTCGATGGCCAGAGCACGCTCTTCGCCGAGCTGGGCGGCTTCCGTGTCGCGGGCGAGCTCGGCGATGCCCTTGGCCTTCTCGACCGCGCTGCCCGCTTCCGCGGCGGCGGCGATGGCCGCATTGGCGTTCGCCGTGGCCTTGTTGGCCCACTCCACCGCCTGTCCGGCGTGCGCGGCCGCGTCCTCGGCCGCCGCCGCCGAGGCGTCGGCGTGTACAGCCGCGCTGCTGGCGGCGGTCCCTGCCTCGCGAGCCGCGGCCGCGGCCCGGCCGGCGAGGGTCGCCGCTCGGTTGGCTGCGGCCGTTGCGGTGTTGGCGGCGGACCGGGCGAGCTCCGCCGCCCTCCTCGCGCGCTCGGCCTGCGCCTGGGAGACGCCCGAGGCCTCGGCGGCGTCTGCTGCCGCCTCGGCGGAGTTCGCAGCGTTTCGCCCCGCGCGTGCTGCCGCGTTGCCCGACTCCTGGGCCGATACGCCGGCGTCGGCGGCGGACTTGGCCGCGTCGGCGGCCCGGCGGGCCAACTTTGCCGTGTCGCGGGCGGTCTTGGCGGCTTCGCTGGCCGCGCCCGCCTTGCTCGCGTCCTTGGAGGCCGCGGACGCTGCGGTGAAGGCGCGCACGGACGCCTTCGACGCGGCTGCCGCCGCACCGGCCGCGGCCTGGGCTGCGCTGGCCGCCGTCTGCGCGGCGGAGATCGCCGTACGGGAGGCCGAGATCGCCGTTCGGGCGGCATCGGCGGCGCCTTGGGCGGCGTCCGCCGCGCGTCCGGCGGCACGGGACGCCTTGACCGAATCCGCCTGGGCGTTGGCGCTCTCCTCTGCCGCCTTCAAGGCCGCTTTCTTCGCCTCGGCGGAGGCCGACTCGGCCCGTTCGGCGGCCTCCTTGGCGGCGACCTTCGCTTCGAGGGCACGGCGTCCGGCGCTCTCGGCCTGATCCACCAGCTGACTGATCGTCAGTGATTCCTGGTCGCGCGCCCGTGCCAGGTATTGGTCCTTCTCCAGCAGGCGTGTGATGTCGGCCGGCGTCCCGTCGAGGGCCCGGTTGACGGCCTCGGTCAGGTTCGGCCCGGCGCCGTTGAGCAGGGTGAGGGCCTCGACACCCTGGTCTTCCTCGCGCGCCTTGTACTGGCCCGACTGGAGGAAGGCGTCGAGGGCGGCGGCGGAGCCGTTGTTGAGCGCCTTGTTCGCCTCCAGGGTGACCGCCTTGCCGCCCGTGCCCAGGACGGTGAGCACCGCGGCCCTGCGGTCGTCGGCCAGTGGGGCCTTGTAGCCCTCCGTCACGAAGGCGTGCAGTTGCGCGTCCGTGCCGGAGAGGGCGGCCTGGATCGCTGCCCTTACACCGGGGCCGGCGTAGTTGAGCATCGACAGGACGGCGACGCGTTCGTCCTCGGTGCGGGCGCGGGCCATCCCCGTGTCGAGGAAGGCCTTGAGTTCGGCGTTGCCGCCGACGAGTGCCGTCTCGGCCTCCTGACGTACCGCACGGCCGCCGAGCTGCCACGCGTCGAGGACCTGGGCGCGCGCGTCGTCGGGCAGGCCCACCTCGGCCGCCGCCGCCGAATCCGCCCAGGCCGTTCCGAACATGCTCAGGGCCATACCGAGGGCGATCCCGGATATGCCAATGCGGCTTCGTTGTTTTAAGCGACGTCTGTTTCTCATGACTGAATTGACTCCACATGGTCTCAATTGGGCGGGCAAAAGCGGTGGTTGAGTGCGTTACTTGGCTGCGGTGATTTGCAGCAGCGTGAAGTCGCGGCGCTGGGGGTCGGCGGTCTCGCCGATGTTGGTCCAGGCGTTCTTGGTGAGGTCG